>NZ_BADU01000045.1:0-2616 GCF_000239875.1 Pseudoalteromonas sp. BSi20311
ACTGCATATTCTCTCCAGCTTTGATCACCCAATTGCATTAACTTTGATCGCTTATTCTCATTAAGCTTTGATCACTAAAATCACTTGTAAATGATCACATTTATGCTCTTAATGATTTTGCCGATCAAAGCTTAATACCACTCGTAACCGAGTTCACGTTTTATCATTTTTGTAGGTGTGTTAAACCGTTATCTTAATCGTTTGATGAGGATAACAACAATGACAACAAGACCTATATCTATGAGTAAATTACATTCCATTTTACGGCTGAAGTACTCAGCACAATTATCCCATCGAGAGATTGCCAGAAGTTTAAATATTTCACCTGGTACTGTGGCTAATTACCTTAAAAAGGCCAATGAGTTAGGCTTAAATCAATGGCCAATACCAGAGGATAAACAGCAAAATACATTTTTCAACACCAAACTCAAGCGCTTCTCAACGCGTAAAAAAAGACACTCAACGCCTGACTGGTTAAATATCAATAAAGACTTAAAACAACATAAACACCTAACATTACAGCTCGTATTTGATGAGTTACTTGAAAAAGTGGGTGAGCCTTATTACAGCTACAGTCACTTCTGCCGAGCTTATAAACAATGGTTAGGTACCCAGCGACTCTCAATGCGTCAGCAGCATAAAGGGGGTGAAAAGCTGTTTGTGGATTATTGTGGTCCCACAATTACCATTACTTGTCCGACGACACAAGAAAAGCGCACTGCTCAGATATTCGTTGCTGTACTAGGTGCATCAAATTATACCTATGCTGAAGCAACGTATAGTCAGCAACTTGAAGATTGGGTAATGAGTCATGCGCGTTGCTTTGAATTTTTAGGCGGCGTTCCTGACGTTGTTATTCCCGATAATCTCAGAAGTGCTGTCAGTAAAACCTGTCGCTACGAGCCTGATTTAAATCCGACGTACCACCAGTTAGCCGAGTACTTTAACGTTGCTGTCATTCCGGCTAGACCTTATAAACCCAAAGATAAATCGAAGGCTGAAGTCGGCGTACAAATTGTTGAGCGTTGGATCATGGCACGCTTACGTAACCAAACCTTCCACAGCTTAGCGCAACTCAATCATGAAATAGCAAAGCTACTGGATATGATGAACAATAAGGTGATGAAGCAATATCAACAATCACGCAAACAGCTATTTGATATGGTGGATAAAAACGCATTAAAGCCATTGCCTGAAAAGCCCTATCAATATACACAAATCAAAACAGTACGTGTGCATATTGATTACCATGTTGAAATAGAAAAACATTACTACAGCGTGCCTTATCTGTGGGTTAAAAAACAATTACGCGCACACATATCCAATCAACTCGTGCAGCTTTATTATGACGGCACTTTAATAGCACAGCATCCTCGCTCAAACCGTTTAGGCGGACATACGACACAGACACATCATATGCCAAAGGCGCATCAAAAACAGCATGAGCAGTCACCGATAAATTTACGCTCATGGGCATTGAGTATCGGTGATTATACTCATCAAGTCGTTGAATTATTGCTTAATAGCAAACGTCATCCAGAGCAAGCTTATCGCACCTGTTTAGGGGTATTAAGTTTAGCTAAAACGTATTCAAAAGAACGCCTCGAGCGAGCATGTTACCGAGCAATTTGCATGAATACGACCACACACAGATCTATTAAGCAAATGCTGCAAAAAGGGTTAGACCAACAACCATTACCCACACTCCAAACAGAGCCAGAAAAGCCAATTACACACAGCAACATACGTGGCACAGATTACTACCATTAAGGAATGTAAACATGATAGAAACAATTAATCAGCAACTTCAATTGCTCAAGTTATCGGGTATAAAGCAAGCACTCAAGCAGCAGCTTGAACAGCCAAACCTATATCAAGAACAAAGCTTTATAGAGCGCGTCAGTTTATTGCTAACGCATGAAATTGATACGCGTAACCAAAGAAAAATAGAGCGACTGGTGCGACAAGCAAAATTCCGCGTACCGGGTCAGTTAAATCAACTCATTTACTCGCCGAAGCGCAATCTAGATAAAGCACAAATACGCAGCCTCAGCCAAAGCACCTGGCTGGGTTTACATCAGAATATATTAATTACAGGCGCCACAGGCTGTGGCAAAACCTACCTCGCGTGTGCCTTGGGTCACGAGCACTGTTTACAAGGAAAAAGTGTCTTCTATATTCGATTAAAAGAATTACTTGAAAGTCTATTTCTAGCACAGGCCGATGGCAGTTATCGAAAATTATTGGGTAAACTCATTAAATACGACTTACTTATTTTAGACGATTGGGGGCTAGAGCCACTCAGTGCTCAGCAACGAAGCGACTTACTTGAATTAATCGATGCTAGATATGGTTATAAATCACACATCATCATTAGTCAGTTACCACAGGAAAACTGGCACCAAATGATCGGCGAATCAACGCACGCTGATGCTATTTTAGATAGGCTGATTCATGGTGCAATTAAGTTGAATTTAAAAGGAGAATCGATACGAAAACAGTTAAATGAATTGACTGATGATGATCAGTTAAGTTAATTTAAAAATGGCTCTACAAAATGATAAATCAAGCGATCAAAGCTGATGAGAATCGGTGATCAAAGTCATGAGAATACGC
>NZ_BADU01000044.1:0-1163 GCF_000239875.1 Pseudoalteromonas sp. BSi20311
GTAAGCGTCTGGGCATCTACACTTACTTTTTAACATTCCATGGTAACAGGCTGTCGATATCAGGTGCTGTCTGGCACAGCTCATTAAGGCAAGCCATGATGTAATCAAATGGCACTAAGCCATTTACCTTTGCGGTTTCCACAATGCTGTAAAGTGTGGCGCTTGCATGAGCCCCATTTGCCGTTTGGCTAAATAACCAATTCTTTCGGCCTATCACAAATGGTTTTACCGCTCGCTCTGCACGATTATTATCAATACTCAGTCTGCCATCATCAACATAACGAATGAGTTTGTGCCATTGATTAGCCAGGTAATTAGCCGCCTCTATCAGTTTGGTATTACCTACTAAATTCGGTTGGTTTTGCTCAAGCCATGCTTTGAGCTTGTCCAGTATTGGCACACTGACTTGTTGTCTTGTCGTGTATTTATCATCCGCACTTTTTTCTTTAACGCGTGACTCAACAGCGTACAGTTTTTGGATAAGGCTCAATACCACATCGGCTTTGCCGGTTTTATTTTTCCCTTGTAGCTTTTTCGCGTCGATAAATTTACGACGAGCATGCGCCCAACAGCCAGTTAAGGTTGCCTGTGTTTTTTCATAAGCTTGATAACCATCCACGTGTAAATACCCTTGATATCCATCAAGGTAATTGACCACGCACGCGGCAGCGCGACTATTGTGGAAGTCGTAAAGCACGATATTAGGGATAGGATTATTCGGGTCTGGTGAATCCCTACCTGAGCAATACACCCACATGTAGCTGTTCACTTTATCTGATTTCACCACTTTTAATGGCGTTTCATCGGCAAACAACGTGGGCTGCTTTAGCAGTTCGGCTTTAAGCCGCTCAACGAGTGGCACGAAGAGTGTGGCGGATTTGTCTATCCAACTACTCATGGTTTGGCGACTGAGCTCAATACCGTATTGTTTGAACATCGCTTCCTGGCGATAAAGCGGTAACCCATATTGGTATTTACTGGTGATAAGCTGACTGAGCAAACTGCTCGTTGCCATGCCTTTGTTGATAGGCATGGCAGGCATTGAGGCTTGCTTTATCGGTGTATGAGTCGAGGATTTATCACAGTGACGGCAAGCGTACTTAGGACGAATGTGCTCAATTACTTTGATTTGAGCGGGGATAAACTCAAGCTTTTCTGACTTG
>NZ_BADU01000043.1:0-4158 GCF_000239875.1 Pseudoalteromonas sp. BSi20311
ACAAAAAGAATAATTAAACTAATTATATATGCCGTTAAAGGCTTGTTATCCTTTTTCATAAATATCCTTTTACTAAAAATTTTCTTTATCAATTAAAATGAATAGTTTATTAATAGGGTTCGCAAGAGGCGAATCTTTGCTAGATAAATTAAACTTGCTGACTGTCCGCTTCACTCTAAGTCGAATTTTGAAAAAAGTGCTATAAACGAATATCGCGTGTAACCCATAATTGCAATTATGGCCTTAACTCATTTCAGCCATAAAGTACCTTAACGTAAAGCTCTTACAAAGTCTCAAACTAACACCTAAGTTTGCAAAGTAGACTGGTGGTGCATATATTAAACTAAGTGATTGGGAGAATGCGCTTGGCTAAATACCTACTACTGTTTTTTGTTTTTTCTTATGTTTGTATAAACTCGGCTTTTGCGAGTGTAAAAGTTGGCGTAACTCATTGGGTTGATTACACCAATCCGGATGAAACAGGCGTTTATATTGAGCTACTCAAAGAAGTTTATGCAGATGAACAGCTCGAGTTTGATTTTAGTACTTACAAACGAATTACCAATTTATTTGAACAAAAACAGTATGACTTCGTAATTGGTGTTGCTAAAGAAGATGTTCCTTTAGCCTATTATCCTCATTGGTACTTAGATTATGATTATCCAATTAATGCCTATTTTTTAAATTCTACTCATAACTTTAATAAGTTATCTGATTTAAACAATAAAGTATTAAGCTGGTTTGATGGCTATAACTTTGATAAATATATTGAGTATAAACACGATTATTACCCGATATCGGCTATTGATAAAGCCATGGATTTGCTACTAAATAAACGCATCGACGCTTTCGTTGATTTTGACTACAACATCCCACAAGAATACAAATCAAAATTAAGTTATGTGGAAGTGGTGCCGGCAAGGCCTATTTATTTGGCTTTTTCAAATAGTAAAAAAGGTAAAGCATTGGCGAAAAAATTTGACCAAGCAATGCCAAAATTAAAATCCTCAGGACGGTTAAAGCAATTATATAAATCAGATTATAAAAATACTCGATTTGAAAATTTTGACGCAAATAAAATAAAAGTTGTACTGAGCACTAATGATGAATCTTTACTTAGGTTCAATTCAGCAAACAACGCAAAGTCACTAGATGCAAAGCTTTACACGCTTATTTTGGCTGCAATGAGTGACTATAGAATTGAGTTTGTAAAAGCGCCAGATACTGATAACGAGGTACAGTATGGTAGCAATCATTGCTATGCCAATAAAATTAACACTCCAGAACGAGCACAGCGTTATTTAATATCGAAGCCATTTTCTTTGTATCTTGCGCCTCGGTTATATTCTCCTAAAGACTTGAGTCAATTTAATAATACAAACATGTTAAACGAGCTTATAGCCCGCAGTGGCTTAACATTGGGTTTGTCAAAGCTTAGAGTATTTCCTGAGGATATTATGTCGCGTATTGACGATGTTGACGAATCTAAAATTAAAGGCGCAGCCATTAATACTTTTTCTAGGTTAGAGCAATTAGCTAGGTTAAAAGAGTTTGACGCTTCTATTGAATACCCAAGTGATATTGCGACGTATTGGCATGAGATCACACGTGCTGACATTCACTCCTTTGACTTGAAATTAAAAACACCGTTTACTGTTGGGCATTTAATGTGTCAACGAAGTGAAGACAATATTCGCTTCATGCTTGATTTTAATCACTCGGTTTCAACGTTAATTCAAAGTGATGAATACAAATCGCTTATATATCAATATGCAGCTGATTTACCTTTGGCACAGTTTAATAAAATCTATAAGCAAGCATTGTTAGATGCATATTGAAAGCGTTCGTTAACGTGTCTTTTTGCCAGTTAGCGTATGCTTAATTCTTACAAAAATTAAGTTGCGGGTAAAAAGTGCTTTAATAAAATCGGTTATATAAAGCTAAATACTTGATGTAAAAATTACACCATGGCACTGACAAGTGCGCCAGCATCAGTAACACCAGCGTCTTTCATTGCTTGGCTAATTGTTTGCACCAACGTAACTATTTGCGACTGTATTGTTGAAACGATATTAGCTTGTGCTTCAATTTGTGCCTTTAGCACCTCGTCTTCTTGGTCCGATTGAGCTTGTAATTGAGTGAGTTGCTCTTTTTGTTCTTCAAGTCGCTGTTTGAGCTCTTTAAGTTGCTCTATCATTTTTGCAATATAATCTGGCATCTCTGAATTTGTGGCTTTTTCAACGTTTAGAACAGCACCTTTTGAGGAGAGTTTATTGCGCTCTTTGTCTGATAACTGATAATCAGCGTTGTCCTGATTTTTTGTAGGCTCTTTTGTTTGTTGCGCCATATTAGCTTTATCGGCTGTAATTTTAACCTCAAACGCTGATTGTTTATTTAGCTGTAGCATTGCGTATTATCCATAATGTTATACGTTACTAATTTAGCTATCGGCTGCGATGCTAAAGGGCTAAAGCAAGAAATACAAAAAATGACATCTCATTATATATGCTCACTTCGATAATTATGCCTCTTATCGCTTATGTATTTACCAACCTCTAAATTTATTTTTTATTTTAAATTATATAATTTTTATATTGACACACTGAGTGCTTATTACTACATTTGTAATAGTTTAAAACTACAATTGTAGTAATAAAGGTTAAAATGAAACTTAGTGAATTTGAATTAGACATAATGCAGTTGCTTTGGCAGCACGAGCCTTGTACTGCTAGCCAGTTACATAAAGCCCTACTTGCTGATACAAAAAAAGATAAGCAAGTAGCTTACACTACAGTAAAAACAATCGTTGATAGGTTAGAGCAAAAAGAGGCGATAGTACGCTGTGGGAACGAGGGGAGAGCGATTGTATTTAAATCAGTGATCACTCAAAACGCATTTTCAGCACAAGCAATGCCTAGCTTTATGCAGCGTTTTTTTAAAGGTAACTCTCGCAGCTTAATTGCCCATTTTATTAAAGAAGAAAAGCTGAATGACGAGGATATTGAGTACCTACAATCGCTACTGAAAAATAAAAAGCAAGATTAAAGGAGAAGGTTATGATGGATTATTTTGTAACTTGCACAATTATTAGTGTGTGTTGTTTGCTTGCATCATTAGGGATGAAAAGTGCCCCTTCTAGATTAAATTTTTACGTAATAATGCTGGCTTTAATAGCCTGGTTTGTTCCTTGGCAATACTTTTCTCAATTGCCATTATTTGAAAGTACATCGCAATATACTGTTAATGTTGCTGAGTTTAGTTTTTTAAATACGTTAATAGCCCCTACCGATGCGCAGGTCATAACATCAGAAAGTAGCATTATTGCACCAGTGAGTTGGTTACCATCATTAAACCATATTTTTAGTGTATTGCTGTTTAGTGGAATTGGCTTGTTTACATTGCGTGTTGCTATGTATGTAAAGTTAGTCAAAAACTTAAAAGCTAACTCAAGCTTATATAGCACTTCAAAACGAGCAAACTGTATATACCCAATAAGATTCACCTCAATTGGCGGGCCTGCTTTTGCAACAGGGTTAGTTAACCCGGTTATTTGGCTTACACCTGATATGAAAAATCGTGAAGAATTAAACTCTGTTATTGAGCACGAATTAACGCACTTACAACAAGGTGATATTTATTGGACATGGTTAATTTGCGCTATAGAAAGTGTTTTTTGGTGGAATCCAATATGCTTAAAATTAGCGCGTTTGGCAAAAGAGCAATTGGAGCTTAGTTGCGACGAAAAATGTATGCGTAAACTCAAAGGTAAGTACCAATTAGATTTAGCTAGTTTGTTACTCTCTGAGCATGAAAAAAAATCTAAAAATAACTTTTTCACCCCCCTCTTTTGAATATTGAACACTCTAAGAGTTTTAACGTTCAGAGGATTAAAATGTTAAACAAGGAAAAAACAATGAAAAGTAAACATATAGTCATGGCTATAGCGGCATTGTCTTTTAGTGCACTAGCAGCGGCACAAATAGTAGATGAAAATACAAAGAATGAACAATATAGTGCGCAAAAACAGCCCGCTGCTAGTAATCAGTATAACCAACAGTTAGCAATGCTATTAGAGGTTGCAGGTGATGCAAAAAGTGAGCAATCAACAAAGCTAGTTCAAACGGCTCTCAACATTCAAAAGTGGTTTGCAAATAGAGA
>NZ_BADU01000042.1:0-8374 GCF_000239875.1 Pseudoalteromonas sp. BSi20311
GGTCGGTTTTTTGTAAGGATTCGTCGGAATGTTTTATTGGTGCTGATGCCATTCATACCAACAATTGCATTTGCCCAAGAAGTTCCTTTGCAAACGGTTGATTTGCGTTCAGCTATTGCACAGACAATAGATATGCATCCTGAGCTAAAATCATTTGCCATTCAAGCCAAGATGTATTCTGGCTATGCTCAACAGGCAGGGGTTCAATCTAGACCACAAATTGGTTTTACCATTGAAGATGCTTTAGGTACAGGTGAGCACAGCGGCTTTAAGAGTGCACAATCAACACTTTCTATTTCTTGGTTATTAGATGGTGGATTGGTACAGAGTAAAATAAAAGCAGCTAAACAATATGGCTCTACAGTCGCTTTAGAGCGTGAAGTTAAAGCTTTGGATTTAGCTGCACAAACGGCACGTTACTTTATACAAGTTCTTGTCAATAATGAGCGATTGAAGTTAGCTCAATTTAGTCTTAAGCAAGCGAATAATTCATTTGAAGCAATAAGTAAACGCGTAAAAGCAGGGAAGTCCTCTTTAGTAGATAAATTAAAGTCTCAGGCTGAGGTAGCTAATCGTGAGTTGATAGTTGAGGATTTAACTCACGAAGTTGATGCAAGTAAGTACCAATTATTTGCACAATGGGGTGAGCAAATTAAAGGAGTAAATCAAAATAATAGGCATAAGAAAAGTATGATAGTGGGTTCATTATTATCTTTACCAAGTGTAACCAATTTTGATTCTTTATTTACGAAACTTAGACAAACACCTTCAGTGAATCTTTTTGCAACAAAACAACGAATTGCCCAGTCTGAGATAGAGCTTGCACGCATTGAAAGCAAACCATTATGGCAATTTTCAGCAGGCTTACGTCGATATGAAACAACTGATGACTTCGGCTTAGTTGCTGGAATTTCAATTCCTTTTGGTGATGGGAATCGAAATGAAGGAAAAATAAAAGCCTTGCGAGCCTCTCAAAGTCAACTAGAAACAGAGTCGTTAGCGTTAGTTCATAAACTCAATACTCAGTTATATGTTCTTATCGAACAATTGAAGCATAGCCAACATGTCATTCATGCGGTATCTGACAATATTATTCCTGTTTTGGAGCAAGCTTTTAAAGAGGCAGAAAAAGCATATAACGTTGGTAAGTATAGCTATACCGAATGGATGAACACCCAGAAAGCCCTACTCAATGCTCAATCTGATTTGATAGCTGCTTATCAAAATGCACATTTAAACAATATTGAAATTGAACGTTTAACCGGAACGTCCATTTTAACCATTAATAAAGACAAGAAAGAGAAATAATCATGAAACCAACATTTCAAATATTAGCCTTAATAAGCACCGTCTGGCTTGTTAGCATAAGTGCAAGCTTCCCAAGCTTTGCGGTTTCAGAGCCGAAGGTAGAAGAAGCCGAACCTGAAAAAGGTCCCAACCGTGGACGAATGTTGCGTGATGGTGATTTTGCCATTGAACTCTCAATCTTTGAAACAGGCGTCCCTCCTGAATTTCGTGTATGGGCATCAACAGACGGAAAAGCAATTGATCCGTCAGAGGTTGACCTTAATGTAAAGTTGACTAGATTGGGTGATGGCATAGACGATATAAATTTTTACCAAGAAGGCGAATATCTTCGAGGTGACATGGTTATCTATGAACCGCACTCATTTATGGTTTCACTCACTGCAAAATATCAGGGTAAAACCTTCAACTGGCAGTATGACAACTTTGAAGGTCGGACAAAAATTGCTGAAGATGTAGCAAAAGCAATGGAAATCTCGACTGAAATTGTTGGTCCATCAACATTTCATGAAACAGTTCAAGTCTATGGCAAGTTAGTTCTACCTGCTGATGCAACGAGTAATGTTTATGCTCGCTTTGACGGGTTAGTTAAAAAAGTTAATGTAAAGCTAGGAGAGTCAGTTAAGAAAGGTCAATTACTACTCACGGTTGAAAGTAATGAAAGTCTTCAGTCGTACAAAGTCTTTTCTGCTCAAAATGGAATTGTTAGTACCGTTAACGTTACCTCAGGCGAACAATCTAAAGGCCGCTCCCTGCTACAAATTACCAATGATGAAACATTAATTGCCCAGTTAGCTGTTTTTCCAAAAGACTTACCAACCGTGCGTCTTGGTGCAAAAACCACGATAACGATTAATGGTGTTGAAGAAAAGCAGGTGAGTACGGTTGAGAGCCGTATTCTAAAAGTCAGAGATGATCAGGCGAAGCTATTTCGTGTAGTCGTTAATAATGCTGATTCTGCGTTGTCAGAAGGAGCATTTGTTAGTGCCGCGATTGAAATTGGTTCATACGATGTACCTATGGCAGTAAAGCGCAGTGGATTACAAAGCTTCCGCGATTTTACTGTTGTATATGCCAAAGTCGGAGATGAATATGAGGTAAGAATGCTTGAGTTAGGTCGAGCTGTAGGTGAAGAAATTGAAGTGCTAAGTGGTATTTCCTTAGGCACTGAATACGTGACTGAAAATAGTTACATCCTCAAAGCTGATGTTGAAAAGTCTGGCGCTTCACACGACCATTAAGGATTGATTATGCTCGAATATTTACTTAGATTTTCTATCCGTAGAAACTCAATCATTATGCTAGCCGTGCTTGCGTTAGCAGGTTTGGGTATTTGGAATTTTACCAAGTTACCTATTGATGCTGTACCTGACATAACTAATGTGCAAGTCATGATCAATACGGAAGCTCCAGGCTATACGCCACTTGAAGTTGAGCAACGGGTTACTTATCCGTTGGAGACTGCGTTAGCTGGCATACCTAACTTAGTGAGTACAAGATCAGTCTCACGTTATGGGCTGTCACAAGTGACAGCAATCTTTAGCGATGACACGGATATTTATTTTGCAAGACAGCTTGTAAATGAACGATTAGTTTCAGCTAAATCTGATTTGCCGACTGGTTTAGAGCCTGAACTTGGCCCAATTGCAACCGGGTTAGGTGAGATATTCATGTTTACTGTTGATGCTGAGCCTGAGGCACTTAATGATAAAGGTGAACGAATCACGGCTACGGACCTAAGAACTGTACATGACTGGATTATTCGCCCTCAGTTAATGCAAGTGCAAGGCGTAGTTGAAGTTAACCCTATTGGTGGTTTTAAGCGTGAAATATTGATCGCTTTTGAGCCTAAAAAATTATTAGCTTTTGGTGTTACTCAACAAGATGTTATCCAAGCAATTGAAAATAATAATGATAATAAAGGTGCTGGTTTTATAGAAAAAAATGGTGCTCAGTGGCTGCTTCGTATTCCAGGGCAAGCAAAAACGATAAGTGATCTATCTACAATCCCTGTTAAAACGACTGACGGTAGCGTGATCCGTATATCTGACGTTGCCAATGTAAAAGAAGGGAAAGAGTTAAGAACAGGTGCAGCGACACAAAACGGTAGAGAAGTGGTGATGAGCACGGTCTTTATGCTCATCGGGGAAAATAGCCAAAAAGTCGCTAAAGCAGTTGGGTTAAGACTTGAAGAAATAAAACGAAGTTTACCGACAGGTATCACTGTTACTGCTGTTTATGATCGAACTAAGTTAGTTGAAAAAACCCTCGATACGGTAAAAACAAATCTGTTAGAAGGCGCATTGCTCGTTATTGTAGTGCTTTTCCTTCTACTCGGTAATATGCGAGCAGCATTACTTACGGCTGCTGTTATTCCTTTTGCCATGTTAATGACTATCACTGGCATGGTACAAACAAGAGTGAGTGCAAACCTAATGAGTTTAGGAGCACTTGATTTTGGCTTGCTCGTTGATGGTGCAATTATTATCGTTGAGAATTGCATGAGACGACTGAGTGCTGCCTCTTCAAATGGGCGTTCAATGGAGTTAAATGAACGTTTATCACTGGTATTTTATGCGACTAGGGAAGTTATTCGTCCAGCACTATTCGGTGTCTTCATAATTACAGCGGTGTATTTACCTATTTTTGCACTTACAGGTGTTGAAGGGAAAATGTTCCATCCTATGGCCATTACTGTCGTGATTGCTTTGTGTTGTGCAATGCTTCTATCTATCACTTTTGTACCTGCTGCAATCGCTATTTTATTTAAAGGCCCAGTGAAAGAAAAAGAAAATATTATCATGAAATCATCACTTGCGGTGTATCGTCCTACGTTAACTTTTGCGCTTAAAATTCGTTGGTTTGTCGTGATGTTAGCTGTTGCACTTGTTGGTTATGCAGGATTTTCCGTAAATAAATTAGGGAGTGAGTTTGTACCTAACTTAGATGAAGGTGATATTGCTATGCATGCCTTACGTATTCCAGGTACATCACTAACACAAGCCGTTGCACTTCAAAAAGTTTTAGAAGAAAAAATTACGCAGATGCCTGAAGTAGAACGTGTATTTGCAAAAATTGGTACAGCAGATGTTGCCACTGATGCTGTTCCTCCAAGTGTTGCTGATAATTTTATTATATTAAAACCACGTAGTGAATGGCCTGAACCTACAAAAGCTAAAGCCCAATTTGTAGAAGAGTTAGCAGCAGTAGTAGAACCCATTCCCGGTAACAGATATGAGTTCCTTCAACCAATACAAATGCGTTTTAATGAGCTACTTGCAGGTGTAAGAGCTGAACTTGCCATTAAAGTATTTGGTGATGACTTTGAAACACTAACGGCATTAGGTAAAAGCATTAACACGGCCATTGCTAACGTTGAAGGAATTGCTGATGTTCAAGTTGAACAAACAACAGGTTTGCCGATGCTTACGATCAATCCTAATCACGAGCAATTAGCAAAATATGGCGTTAGCATTAAAACCCTACAAGATCAGCTTGCTACGGCCTTAGGTGGAACAAGCGCTGGTAAATTTTATGAAGGTGATCGAAGAGCAGACATTGTTGTTCGTCTTCCTGAAAACCTTAGAAGTGATGTTGATTCGTTGGCTCACTTACCCATACAAATACAAGCTGACCAGTATGTACCTTTGCAAGAAGTTGCTGAACTTGAATTAGTAGAAGGGGCAAACCAGGTTAATAGGGAAAATGGTAAACGTAGAGTTGTTGTTACCGCCAATGTTAGGGGAAGAGATTTAGGTTCTTTCGTTAAAGATATTCAAGCTTCAATAGAGAGTTCAGTTGAAGTGCCTTCAGGGTACTGGATTGAATATGGTGGCACTTATCAGAAGCTTCAATCTGCTTCTAAAAGGCTATCAATTGTCGTGCCTATTACACTGATCATGATCATTGGCTTATTATTCTTAGCACTTGGCTCTTTCAAAGATTCAATGATCATCTTTACGGGGGTTCCTTTAGCGTTGACTGGCGGTATTTTCGCTTTATTAATACGGGATATTCCCTTTTCAATTTCGGCAGCCGTTGGCTTTATCGCATTGTCAGGCATAGCAATATTAAATGGTTTAGTTATGGTGTCCTTTATCAGAGAACTTCGACGAGAAGGTGTTGCATTAGATACCGCCATTATTGATGGTGCGCTGACTAGACTTCGACCCGTATTAACTACAGCGCTGGTTGCATCGCTAGGCTTTGTACCAATGGCGCTTAACACAGGAATTGGCTCAGAAGTGCAACGCCCACTTGCTACAGTGGTCATTGGTGGGATTATATCATCAACAATTTTAACGCTATTTGTGCTTCCTGCTTTATATCGTTTATTACATAGCCACAAAGAAATCTTTACTAAAACACCCCACACAAAGGAAACTGTTAATGTTTAATTATTCCCAGCGATACGGCTTAATCAGCCTTATCGCTCTAATTTCCATATTGTTGCCCGTGGGAGCATTTGCTCATGGCGTAGATGAAACAACGCGTGCTTTTTTACAAAGCAATACTGGAGTGCAGATCATTCCATTTTTATATATAGGTGCAAAACATATGGTTACTGGGTATGACCACCTATTGTTCCTCGTCGGTGTGTTGTTCTTTTTATATAAGAGTCGTGATGTCTTGCTCTATGTCAGTATGTTTACCTTAGGGCACAGCCTAACATTACTTTTTGGCGTTATTAATGACATTCAGGTAAATGCTTATTTAATCGATGCCATTATTGGACTTTCTGTTGTCTACAAAGGTTTTGATAACTTAGGCGGCTTTAAGAAAACAATAGGTTTTACGCCTAATCCCAAAACTGCGGTACTGATTTTTGGCTTATTTCATGGTTTTGGTTTAGCTACTAAACTTCAAGAATTTCAATTACCGTCAGACGGATTAATTGCCAATTTAATTGCTTTTAATGTTGGTGTTGAATTGGGGCAGTTCAGTGCATTAGCATTTATTTTATTATTGATAAACTACTGGCGAAAGCACAATAGTTTTAATCGCTTTGCGACCAATACCAACTGCTTATTGATGAGTGCTGGGTTTATGTTGATTGGCTTTCAATTAACAGGCTACTTTATCAGCTAAACGAAATTTTACAGTCAGTTAATTAACGAAAATAAAGAATTAAGAGAAGAGAAAAACATGCAACAAACTAACACTCAAGCAGTAAATACGCAGGAAGTAACATTGACCAATAGTAAATTACTTAAATACACAATATTTAGTTTTGTTTTTGCTGTTATCACATTAATCACAGTGATATTGCCAGCAGAATATAATATTGACCCAACGGGCATGGGTAATAAGCTTGGTTTAACCGTATTTAATAATGCACAAGCAACGACTTCAACTGAGCCATCAACTACCACGAGTAAGGCTACCACTGAAACAATTGAGGTTGTTGTTCCTGCGGGAAGAGGCGTTGAATACAAATTTACGATGGAGCAATATCAAAAGTTGACTTATGAATGGATAACCGATGGCTCTGTTTTGTATTTCGATTTACATGGTGAGCCAAAAGGGGACACCACTGGGTATTTTGAAAGTTATGCCATAGCAACATCAGATGAAATGAAGGGGAGCTTTACCGCACCATTTGAAGGCTCACACGGTTGGTATTGGAAGAACACCTCAGATGCTCCTGTAAAGGTCCAATTAATAGTTAATGGTGAATATGTTGAGCATGGACTCAAATAATCATCTTTTATTATCAGTGTTTATTTAGAAAGTTTAGTGGAGTCATAAATGAAAAATTTAATCGTAATGCTATTTGTCGGTTTAATGTTAAATACAGGAATAGCATTTGCGCATGGTGATCACAAAATGATCAGTGCAAAAGACGCGATACAAGTAGCCATCAAAGTAACGCAGAAACTCACCTTTAAGGATTTGGGCTACAAGGTTGGTAAGTTAGATGAAAGTTGGAAGGCTCTAACTACGGAAGAATTTAAGCTATATGCAGCTCAGGATAATCGCTACAAAGTCAGTGCATTTAATAAAGACAACAATAAAGTAATTTATTTCTTGATGACGATGAGTGGTGAATTGCTACAGGTTAACTCAGAAGCTAAGTTTTGAATTGTAATATTAAAAACATACATGAGCACAGAGAAATTATTTTCAGAGATTATTATGTTTAGACGTTAAGCTTCAATTTATTGGATTGTTATAAACCTCAAAGTATATTTTAAGTCGCTGACTACACTTGGCAGGCATTGATGGTTATGAATTAGTTCACGTAATGAAAACTATCTGTAAACTTTTGAGAGGGAAATATTTTAGAAGCATCAAATATCTATGATAATCGTAGTCTTATGATCGGATATTAAAGACTTTAATAGAATTAATGTTTTCTTGTAAGTGGCTACCAAGTCATTCACTTTTTTAAAATTAATTTGTTGAAAAATAGAGCTTGTTATGCGAGTATGTAATTAATTGAAATATTTTTTTGGGTTAGCTGTGAATTCTAATTTCTCTAAAACATTAATGGTACTGCTAGTCTGTTTGACCTTTGTTGGTCAATCGGTTGCGTCTACTGTTATGTCTTATCATATGATGAGTATGAAGGGAAATAGTGGGCAGGAGCAAATGCAAAATATGTCAATGATGGACCATATTGACCATTCAATGATGAGTCATTCATCTGATGATTCAGATGAAGCAGAAGATGAAGCAGAAGATGACTGTTGTGTGAAAAGTTGTAGTTGTTTTACTGGGGGTTGCTCAAGTATCGCTACACTAATTAAAGACACAGGTGACAGTCTCTTTATTGATTTATCATCAAAAATATTCTCATATTCAAACTTGGCTCAAAGTCAATCATCATCATCTCTATATAGACCTCCAATACTAAGCTAAATACAGAATAATTGTGCCTAAAATTTGGCTCACTTATATGAAAATTATCTGTATTAGGCTTTTTGATCTCTGCGTTTAAGTATTTTTAAGCAAAATCAAGAATAACCTAATCAATTCAAATATTAATTGATATCCCTTTGGGGGGGTTATGTTTTCCAAAAAATTCACGTTAAAGGCTGTTGCAGCCTTTACTTTAGTCATTGCTATG
>NZ_BADU01000041.1:0-838 GCF_000239875.1 Pseudoalteromonas sp. BSi20311
TGGCTTAGAGGCTTCCAAGGCAGTTTTTGAAGGAGCAACGTCAAGATTAAGACCTGTACTTATGACAGCAATTACATCTGCATTAGGATTAATCCCAATGCTAATGTCAAATGGTGTAGGTGCTGAAATCCAGCGCCCACTTGCCAGTGTTATTGTAGGTGGCTTGGTAACGGCCACGCTGTTAACACTGTTTGTATTACCTGTTTTATATCGCTGGTTTTCAAGGAAAAAAATTGAGGAGTTGTCTCGTTAACTAAGATAGCCTAACTTAGATTATTCCGTATTAGGTACGTAGCTGATGCGGAATAATTTTATAATGTTACGTGGTAAGAGATGGGTCATTGTCTTTCTGGAAAAAGAGGTGGTTTGATCTACTGCTATAGTAAAGAAGATATTTTAATATACAGCTCTTTTGCTTGTGCGTGATTTAAATTATTTGCTGACTTATTTTGACCAATAGTTGAAGTGACACTTACAGCCTCGTTAGAGGTTTGTTCGATATCTTTTGTGGTTTTTGCTCCATTATCTTTATGCAAGCGTTCTATACCAATACTAGAGATATTGACCGAATCACTAGTAAGCACGTTAAGATTTAATTTCGTTACGGTATTTAAAAACGGCAGACCAGCACTAGCGGAATTTACATCCGCTATATTTGTATTGACACTTAATAGGTTAATACTCAACTTTACTTATACTCCCCTAGTATCCAATTATAGTATCTTGTTGGGGAGATCGCCATTTTTCTATTAGATAACAAAGCTAACAATATTTGTGATCGGATACTTTTAATGGGCACTTCAGCTTTAAGCTCATTATTTGTGTATATTAGGTAACT
>NZ_BADU01000040.1:0-8739 GCF_000239875.1 Pseudoalteromonas sp. BSi20311
CGATTAGAGTATAAAATCTAACTTGGTTCTGTCCAAAAACGATTTTATCTGACAGTCTGCTTCTCGCTCAAATAAGCCCCCGAAAAGTGGCTCATATAGCTATCTAGGTTAACGCTTTCGAAAAACAGAAGTAAATTTCCTATAACTACCTTTGAAGCACTAGAAACGGAAGTTTGCTTCCGAAATATAGTAATATAGGCTTACAAATCGGAAGTTTACTTCCGTTTTGTACTTTAAGTTTATAAACCGGTGTTTAATGAAAGCTGGGAAGTCTAGAGGTACAAGCAAACATTGGGTTATTAAATTTAATAATTAGCTTTTAGCTAAATTTAGAAAAACTTTAAAGCTGGTAGTTTGATTATTTGAACTGACCTCTATATTTCCACCGTTTGCTTGCGCTAGAGCTTTAACTATTGCAAGCCCTAAACCAGCTCCATCGCTGTGTCGTTGGCGCGATTTATCGGGTCGATAAAAGCGGTCAAATAAATAAGGTAAATGCTCAGAAGGTATTCTCTCCCCAGTATTAATCACTGAAATACATATTTTTTCAGCGGTAAATATTTCACTATTTACTGTGATTGATGAGCCTTTTGGGGCATACCTTATTGCATTGGATAGGAGGTTTGATAATAATTGGCGAAAGTGTAATTTGTCACAATAAAAACAAAGGTTTTGACCTTTTTTCTTAAATGTAATCAATGAGTCTTCAGCCAAAGCATCAAAGTACTCAAATAATGCTTCAATTTCATCATGGCTTTTTAGAGTATTTTGAACGGGTTTAACCAGTCCATTCTGAGTTTTTGCAAGCCAAAGCATATCACTAACCATCTTAGTTAGTCGTTCCAGCTCTTCTAGATTAGAAAACAATAATTCTTGATACTCTAACAACTGTCTTTTTTTAGATAAACCAACCTGTGTTTGAGTGATTATATTTGTTAGTGGAGTACGTAACTCATGCGCAATATCACTAGAGAAATTTGATAAACGAATAAATTCACCTTGGAGCCTGTCGAGCATCGAGTTAAACGACTGCACCATATTAACAAGCTCAATAGGCACTTTATTTTCATCAAGCCTTACATCCATCTTATTAGTTTGGATGTCATGCATTTTCTGACTCAAACCTCGTAAAGGGTTTAATCCTTGATGTATAGCAAACCAAGCCACCAATAAAATGAGTACCGCAGAGCCAAACATAATAGCCCAAAGGCTTTGTTGAAATTGATTGAGAAAGTGTAAATGAAAGCTCATGTCTATCGCTGTAGTAATTTCGTATTGCTGTTGCCCAGTACTTAAATTACTCACCAGAGCTCGGTAGGTGTGGGTATCATTTTGCCATGAGGTAATGTTGTTACGGTTAAAGCCAGCTGAAGCCTTAGCACTCATTACAAAATCACTAAAATCTCGTTCAGAACTTTGAAAAATGAGCTCTCCTTTTGCGGTATTTACCTGATAGTAAACACCGTGATGACCCGCTACAGCGTTAGATAATTCATTTTTAAGTTTCAGGTTTGATTTATACTGTTGTCTTAAAACTAATTCAATAGATTGATTAATAACATGCAGTTCACTACTATCTTGCTTGAAAAAATGATGTTTTATCGAACTATTTATTAAGGTGGCAACTAAAGTTAAGCACGCAATAACGGTTACAGCCACAAACAACACAACACGCATCGTAAGTGATAAAGGCCGTGACTTAATAGCCATCAGTTTCAACCTCTAATTTATAGCCCATACCACGAACCGTATGAATTAATTTAATAGTAAAGTCATCATCAACTTTTGCTCTTAGCCTACGAATGGCAACATCAATCACATTGGTGTCGCTATCAAAATTCATATCCCATACTTGAGAAGCAATTAACGAACGTGGCAGTACTTCACCTTCGCGCCGTAACAATAGTTCAAGTAAGCTAAACTCTTTATTACTCAATAAAATACGCTTGCCTGCACGTTGTATTTTTCGCTTTGGAATATCCATTTCTAAATCAGCAACGATCAGTATATCGTCAACTGTTTGTACTGCACCACGGCGAATAAGAGTGCGTACTCTTGCTAAAACTTCAGCAAAAGCAAAAGGCTTTATTAAATAGTCATCAGCACCAAGTTCGAGCCCCTTTACTCTATCGTCTATGCTATCGCGAGCAGATAAAAATAGTACTGGGGTTTTGTTATCTGCTTCACGTAGCGACTGTAAAATTTTCCAACCGGATACGTCAGGTAACATGACATCAAGTATTATTACATCAAATAAGTCGGTCATTGCTAGGTGATGACCGTCAAGACCATTGCGCGCCAAAGAAACCTGAAAACCAGCTTCACTTAGTCCCTGTTTTAAATAATCTCCCGTTTTTGCTTCATCTTCAACAACTAATAAGCGCATACAATTCCTTCATTAAAGTCCTAACAACTACCTCTGCAAATATTATGCAGTATCTGTCACTACAGCAACATGACACCAAGATTACAACTTTGTAATGTTCGCGTCATGTTGAAGACAGGTCTATTTTCTATACTTAATACATATTCTGGTATGAAGGAGTAAGGAAATGGGGTTTAAAAAGTCATCACAACAGGTTAGCACACCACGAAGACGATTTGTTCAAGGCTTAATTGCAGGAGGTGTACTTGCTGCTTTTCCGAGTGTATTACATGCTGCATCATCTTTAGTAGCAGGAACAATAACAGGCACTGTGCCCGAACTTAGCGGCAAAGTAATTGATCTGGTTATAGATGAATCGCCGGTTAACTTTACTGGCGTAGTACGTATGGCGACAACTATCAATGGCTCTATACCCGCCCCTACCTTGCGCCTCAAAGAAGGCGATGACGTTACTATTAGAGTAACAAATAAGTTATCAGTACCGAGTTCAATTCATTGGCATGGCATTATTTTACCGTATCAAATGGATGGCGTACCTGGTATCAGTTTTAAAGGGATTATGCCTGGCGAAACCTTTGTTTATAAATTTAAATTACAACAAAGCGGTACATATTGGTATCACTCACATAGTGGCTTTCAAGAAATGACTGGCATGTACGGTGCATTAATTATTGAACCGCGAGAAAAAGATATTATTAGTGCAGATAACGAGCATGTTATTCAATTATCTGATTGGACTGATGATGACCCAATGGATTTGTTCCGCAAGTTAAAAGTACAGAGCGATGTATTTAACTTTAATCAACCTACTGTTCCAGAGTTTTTTGATGACATTTCAAATAGCAGCGTTTCAAATGCGCTACAACGCCGGGAAATGTGGAATAAAATGAGAATGAACCCTACAGATCTTGCTGACTTATCAGCATCTGCAATGACTTTTTTAATGAATGGTAGTACGCCAATGTCAAATTGGCGAGGAATGTTTAAAGCTGGCGAAAAGGTTAGGCTTAGATTTATTAACGGTTCTAGCAATACGTTTTTTGATGTAAGAATACCTGAGCTGAAGTTAACAGTTGTACAAGCTGATGGACAAAATGTTGAACCTGTGACAGTAGATGAATTTAGATTCGGCCCTGGTGAGACCTACGACGTAATTGTTGAGCCTAAAAATGATGCCTATACGATTTTTGCTCAAAGTATGGATCGCTCTGGTTACGCAAAAGGAACTTTATCAAGCTCGCCTAATATTGATGCGCCAGTACCTGCACTTGACCCTGTTGAATGGTTAACGATGACCGATATGATGGGCAATATGACCCACGGCGGTGAGCATTCTGCAATGGCAGGTATGGCTGGCATGTCAGGTATGAACTCTAAAGAAATGGATCATAGCGCTATGGATCACGGTCCAATGGCGATGGATCATAGCAAACATGGTATGTCTGAAAACCCATTAGCGGTTGCCAGCTCTAAAGTGCGTCATGCAAAAACGGAGTATGGAGCTTCAGTTGATATGCGCGTTGATATGCCGAGAACAAATCTTGATGATCCTGGTATTGGTTTACGTAAAAATGGTCGTCGTGTTTTAACACTTGCAGATTTACACTCACTTGAAGGGATCACTAACCAGCAAGAGCCAGAAGCTGAAATTGAGCTGCATTTAACCGGAAATATGGAACGTTATAGCTGGTCATTTGATGGCTTAGAATTTGGTAAAAGCACGCCAGTGCATATGAAGCATAACCAACGTTTAAGAGTTATTTTACAAAACGATACCATGATGACGCACCCTATGCATTTGCATGGTATGTGGAGTGATTTAGAAAACGAGCAAGGTGATGTGCAAGTGCGACGTCATACGATACCTGTTCAACCCGCACAAAGAATCAGCTTTTTAACCACCCCTCACGATGTAGGTCGCTGGGCTTGGCATTGCCATTTATTATTCCATATGGATGCCGGTATGTTTAGAGAGGTAGTCGTATCATGAAACAATTAAAACTATCTAAATCATTAGGTTTATTAATGTTAACAGGGGCTTCATTAATTAGTTTCCCTTTATTAGCGCAAAGTGAAATGGCACAAATGAATAGCGCTAAGATGCAACCACAAGGAGGAAGTGCACCTAAAGATGCAAGAGACCCCCATGCTTACTCTGCGGGAACAACTTTAACAGAAGGCCCATATGCGCTTGAGGGCAATGAGCGATTAACACTCGCTGATGAGCATCCATTTTACGCATTACTAGGCGATCGTCTTGAATATAACGAGCAAGCAAACGCAGGTGTATTTGACTTACAAGCATGGTACGGCACTACCTTTGATCGATTGGTAATTAAAACCGAGGGTGATTTCAGCGAAGGAAGTATTGAAGAAAACCAAACCGATATTTTATGGGGTCACGCCGTATCAGCATATTGGGATACTCAAGCAGGTGTTCGTCTTGATTACAATAAAGAAGGTGAAAATCGGCAATGGTTAGCTTTTGGCTTACAAGGTTTAGCCCCTTATTGGTTTGAACTTGATATGACAGCATACGTAGGTGAGCGAGGCAATACCGCATTTACGTTAGAGGCAGAGTACGAACTATTACTCACGCAAAAGCTAATTATACAACCGCGAGCCGAAATTACACTTTATGGCAAAAACGATAAACAAAACGAACTTGGAAGTGGCCTATCAAGCAGCGCGATTGGCTTTAGGGTTCGTTATGAATTTACACGCCAGTTTGCGCCCTATATTGGCGTTGAATGGAGCAATAAATTTGGCAATACCGCCGACTATGCCACATCAAGTGGACAAAGTAACAACAACACCGCATTTGTTGCGGGTATTAAATTTTGGTTTTAATCATTTTAAATAAGAGGTAATTATGAAGTTTTTTAATTCTGCAGTAGCCATTTTAGGTTTAGTGCTTACATTTTCCGCATCAGCGCATATATCACTCAAGCAATCAACACCTGCGCAAGAAGCCATGTTAATGAAAAGCCCAGAGCAACTTTCGTTAACTTTTGGTGGTGAAGTAAGGCTAGCAAAAGTCATCATCAAAGATGAAAAAAATAAATCAATAAACTTTGATTTCAAACCCAGCGCCACCCCAAGTACAGACTTTAATTGGTCATTACCGAGCCTAGCCCAAGGCACTTACACGGTTAAATGGACAGCACTGGGTGGTGATGGACATAAAATGACCGACACGTTTAGATTTATGGTACACAAAAGTGAATCGCATAAGATGATGCAAGAACAATCTAATACCCACAGCAAACATAATCATTAAGTAGCAACATAATGCAATTAAGTGAATGGTCAGTACTCTTATTATTATTAAAACTAGCAAGCTATATAGCAATTGCAGGGCTTGCGGGCACTTTATTAATGCGCTTTATGTGTGGCAACAGCAATGTTGCAGGGCATCAGGTAATTAGCTTTTATCAGTTCTTAAAACGTTGGCAAATTACGTGTGTAGTTACAGGTAGTATTGCTGCACTTTTACAAGTACCAATAGAAGCTGGAGCAATGGCTGAATCAGGCTTTATGGGAATGTTTGACCCCTTTATGCTTGAAATTGTTTGGCAATCAGTCATAGGTGACCAAGCAACGTTTAGAATACCAGCGCTCATTATTGCTCTAATTAGCGCATGTATGTGGAGTGTGGAATCAGATGATAACGTAGCAGGTTATAAAAACGGTGCCGTTATACTAATCATGCTTGGGTTTATCGCTTATAGCTTCACTTTTACTGGGCACAGTGCAAATGAAAATGGGTTAGTGAAAAGTATTTTAACCTTTCACCTTATTGCCATTGCGAGCTGGTTAGGGTCATTGTGGCCGCTTTACAAAAGCTGCACTTTACTACCTACCAGTGAAGTAAAGCGGTTAATGCATTACTTTGGTCAACTCGCTATTGTTATTGTATTTGTACTACTTATTTCGGGCTTAACTCTGCTCCTGCAGTACCTAGAGTCATTTTCTGCGTTGTTTACATCAAATTATGGGCAACTAATTTTATTAAAGCTGTTACTCGTCAGCGCGATGCTGTTACTAGGTGCATGGCATAAGCTTTTTTTAGTCCCGCAAATCACTCAACAACACCATATAAGTATATTAAAACGCTCGATCACTGTTGAAATATTAATTGCCCTATTTGTACTTATTACAACAAGTGTATTTACAACACTTGTTGGTCCGCCTATTTAACGATTAATAAAAAAGGAAAATGTATGTTAATTAAATCCTTTAATTTAAAAATTTTATTGCTACTAATTTTTAGCACTGTTAGTTCTTTTACTGTTAGTGCACATGACGATGAAAAATATTCAAAAAAAGGCAAGGCCTTTGTCAATGTTGATAGCGAGGCTGCAAAAACAGTCAGCCTATTTCATGCATCTCTAAAACAAGGCAATCGCGAAGCTGCACGTAAATTACTGGCCGACGATGTCATCATTTTTGAAGGCGGAAGTGTTGAGCGTTCTGCAGATGAATACGCGAAACATCATATGATAGCGGATATGAAATTCTTAAGTGCTGTTAATAGTGAACTACTAGAGCATCAAGTTTACACAAATGGAGACATAGCTTACTCAATTTCAAGAAGTAAAACTCAAGGAAAGTACAAAGGAAAAGATATTAAGTCTATGGGAATGGAATCAATCACATTAAAAAACACCGATACAGGTTGGAAAATCACTCATATTCATTGGTCAAATTAAGGAGTTAACAATGCGAGTAATCTACATTACCTCAGCGTTATTTTTATCATTAACTATGTCATTTTCGGCGATAAGTATCGAAAAACAACATAAAGCATTAATAACTTATGAGAATTCAGAAAAACCTAAAATTGAGCTTACCGTTTATAAAAGTAAAAATTGTGGATGTTGTAATAAGTGGATTGCTCATTTGAGCGAAAACAATATTCAAACAAAAGCAATTAACGTCAATGACATGGGGACGATTAAATCTCAGTATCAAATAAAACCAAATATGCGGTCATGCCATACAGCCGTTTCAGCCGATGGATTTGTATTTGAAGGTCATGTTCCCGCCAAACATATAAAACAGTTTTTAGCTGAACAACATCCTGAAAAGACGATAGGGCTCTCTGTTCCCTCTATGCCTGCTGGTACGCCAGGTATGGAAATGGGCGATCGCTTTAATAAATATAATATTGAAATGCTTACGCACGATTTACAGCAGAATACTTATAAGCATATTAGCAAATACGCTGAGCAGTTTTAACACTTATGGCACAACTCTTGATGTAATATTAAACATTGATTCAATGATTAAATATATAGTGGGTTTACGCCTAATAACCTGTAAGAATTACCCATTGGTATAAATGATATACAAAGTAAATGATAGAAAGGAGCCATCTAATGTCGCAGTATTTAAAGTTTTTCTTAATGATAGCCACATCAACATTAGTCATGTTTGTACTGATGTATTTGAATACTTATCAGCTAAGTCATGTTTTTTTTAGTGAAACTCGTACTTATATGGCGCTTTATATGGGAGCCACGATGGCAGTGATAATGCTACTTTTCATGCTCAATATGTATAAAAATAAAAAGAAAAATATAACAGTACTCATTGCTAGTGTTACCGTATTTGCGGGAAGTTTATTTTTAGTTCGATCACAAGCGACTGTTGATGATAGCTCATGGATGTCGGCGATGATCCCACATCATTCAATTGCAATACTCACCAGTGAAAGGGCAAAAATCAAAGATAAGCGAGTCCAAGAGCTTGCAACAAATATTATTGAGGCACAGCGTCGTGAGATTAAAGAAATGCAGTGGTTACTAAAGGATATAGAGAAAAATGGCCTAGCAGAAACTCAGGAGCAAGCACAATCTAGGACCGTACCGGATTTTAATGCTAAGTAAAATTTTATACCAATACATAAAAGGGAGCTAAACATGAGTAAATCAGCCCAACTTTTTAGAATGGCCACAGATGAGCATATTTGTCCGTTTGGTTTAAAATCAAAAGACCTACTAGAGCGAGAGGGATATACAGTTGATGATCAGCTATTAACTTCTCGAGAGCAAACAGATGAATTTAAAAAACAACACAGTGTAGAAACTACACCTCAAACATTTATTGATAATAAACGTATAGGTGGCTATGTCGACTTACGCGATTACTTTGATAAGCCAAAAGCTGGGCAAGAAGGTACAACTTACACGCCCGTGATTGCGATTTTTTCGGTTAGTTTTTTGCTTAGTGTGGCATTTAGTTTTGCAGCGAATAATAGCTTATTATCAATGCAAACCGCTGAACTGTTTGTAGCCCTAACAATGGCAGTGTTAGCAATACAAAAGCTTCAAGACTTATTTAGCTTTACT
>NZ_BADU01000039.1:0-88235 GCF_000239875.1 Pseudoalteromonas sp. BSi20311
TAAGTAAACCAGAGCGGGTCATTAGCTCAGTTGGTAGAGCAGTGGACTTTTAATCCATTGGTCGATGGTTCAAGTCCATCATGACCCACCACTTCTGGTACACTTTCTCCGTATAATATATTCCTTAGTATCTCCCTTATTTTTATTTATAAACTGCCTGACTAGATTGCTATTATTTAGCGTTCGTTTCTCGTATAATTTGCGCTATTAATTACACTGTAAATAAAGTGGTCGAGAACATGAGTTTAGCTCAAACTATTATGCCTGAAGGTTATATTTTCCCTCCTAAGCCGGCACCGTTAACACAAGACGAAAAAGGCGAATATAAAGCGCGTATAAAACAATTACTGCAAGAGAAAAACGCGGTACTTGTTGCTCATTATTACACTGATCCTGAAATTCAAGCACTCGCTGAAGAAACAGGCGGTTGTGTAGCCGATTCACTCGAAATGGCACGTTTTGGCGCTAGACACGAAGCCGATATGATTATCGTCGCGGGTGTACGTTTTATGGGTGAAACCGCTAAAATTTTAACGCCTAACAAAACTGTGGTGATGCCTACACTTGAAGCAACCTGTTCATTAGATATTGGTTGCCCTGTGGATGAGTTTTCAGCATTTTGTGATCAAGACCCAGATCGTAAAGTGGTGGTATACGCTAACACCTCTACCGCGGTTAAAGCGCGTGCTGATTGGATAGTTACCTCATCGTGTGCACTTGAAATAGTAGAGCACTTAGATGAGCAAGGCGAAAAAATTATTTGGGGCCCAGATAAGCATTTAGGCAGCTATATTCAAAAGAATACTGGTGCTGATATGATCATGTGGAACGGTGCATGTATCGTACATGACGAATTTAAAACCAAAGCCTTAAAAGACATGAAGGCATTGCACCCAGATGCGGGCGTACTTGTGCATCCAGAATCACCGGCTGAAATTGTTGAATTAGCCGATGCAGTTGGCTCTACTAGCCAGCTAATTAAAGCCGCTCAAACAATGAGCAATAAAAAGTTTATTGTAGCCACCGATCGCGGTATTTTTTATAAAATGCAGCAACTATGCCCAGAGAAAGAGTTTTTCGAAGCTCCAACGGCCGGTAGCGGCGCTACATGTAAAACTTGCGCTCACTGCCCTTGGATGGCAATGAACGGCTTACAAGCGATTGAGGAAGCACTGATTGATGCCAGCGGTAAAGAAGTGTTTGTTGATATGGATTTGCGTGAAGGCGCACTTAAATCATTAAATCGCATGCTTGATTTTACAGCCAATATGGCAAAATAATAAATAGCAATATAATGCATTAGATAAAGGCGATACTCAGGTATCGCCTTTTTATTTGCTTATGAGTAGTTAGTTTGATTATTGAGCAGTTAAAAGCATGATGTTAAAAAGGCCTTGCACCAAGCAAGTGTATTTCATACTATAGCGCGCTGTTGCAAAGCAACATTGTGGAGAGATGGCTGAGTGGCTGAAGGCGCACGCCTGGAAAGTGTGTTTAGGTTAATCCCTAACGAGGGTTCGAATCCCTCTCTCTCCACCATTATTCTATATTAGGACGTCTCAGGACGTCCTTTTTTGTGCCTGTAATAAAGTTAAGCGTGTTGGCTTTGTACTTGGCGTTTGTTTTTACGCTGGTGCTTTAATGTATACATTCGTTGGTCGGCTAAGGTTAAGCAAACTTTATAGTCATTACATTCCTCACTACTTGCTAAGCCATAGCTCACGCCTGATAACGGCCAGTGTTTTTGAACTTGTTGATGAATATAGTTTAACGACTCGTTGATGCTCAGGGTGAGTTGGGCGAGCTGTTGTGCTGACTGAACGTTACACACACAAATAAACTCATCACCGCCGGTTCTGCATACCTCGCCTATATCGGCTAACGCATTTTGTATTAACCGTGTAACCTCAATGAGTAGCTTGTCACCGTGAGCATGACCTAGGTGATCGTTAACGCTTTTAATATTGTCGCAATCTATAAACACTATGAGATAAAAATTATCTAAGTTATCAAGTATTTCTTGTAATTGCAGCCGGTTTCCTACTTTGGTGAGTGGGTCTATGCGTGATAGCTCTAGCGCTTTTATAAAATTATTTTGCTTTATTTTTAGCCATTCAGATAAAGAAAGTAAAATACAGATACAATCAATGGCCAGAGCAATAAGTACCCATAATTCAGGTGAACTTATTTCTATTAAATTTAGGTGCGATAAAATAAAAATAACTAAGGACAAGCTATAAACAAGGTTGCCAGTTAAAAAATATTTCGCTCTAAAGTCTTTCATCCCCAGCATTGTAAAGCCCAGTTTTAAGCTTAAATACACCCAAATGGCAGCAAGGAAATGAGCTAAATAAAACACCCAATGAAAGGGTAAAAAGAGGTTTAAAAAACCACAGGCAAGTGCGGTTATGGAGAAGTATTTTAAAAATCGGCTAATACCAGTGCGGGTATGTTGGTCAAAGTTAAATAAGTAATAGGCAAATGAGCTGGCACAAGCAATAGCGAAGGCAAAAATATACATGCCAAAGTAATGGGTGTTAATTGCGTGGTAATTAAAAAGTAACGCAACTATCCCCGCCGCGAATGCCCAGCCAATGCCGTGTAACCCTATGTAACCTGCACAAAATAATGCCACGCGATGTTGTGTTTTAAAGAACATTATTAAGGCCATGCAGGCCAAGGTCAGCATTATCGTAATAGACACTAAGCTTAATGAATTGATATAAAACTGAAGTTTAACAAACTCAGATTGAGGAATAACGTTAATACTAACAGGTTTAGCAAAGTGCTTAGCATTAATATAAAGCCATAAAACACCGTGTGAATTAGCTTCTAGCTGTAACTCAAAAGCTTGGCTGTGCATTACAATGGCTGATGGGCTGGCACTATCTTGTGAAAAATCAGCGACTTTTCTGATCCCACTAGTATCTTGATAAAAAGCAACGCCACTATCTAAATAATTAATTTGGGGGATTATATACCAGCGTCCTGCGCTCACTGTAGTTAAACTAATTTTTGCTATTGCACTTCCATGGGCACTATACAGCGAAGTGACGGGAGTACTTACATTGTGATAGGCATTAACGAGTTGTTCACCTTGGGTTGGTTTAGCTAAATCTACTTGACGCCACATAGCAGACTTTAGTTGTAAGCTGTCATTTTGATTTAATGCTACAGCAAAAGCATTAAAACTAATGGTTTGAAATAGTAAACAACATATAAAATTGAAAGTGTACCGCATGTAATACCTAAGTTAGTGATCCTTAAAAATTATACTGCATTTTTAGCAGAATAATTATCGTTATGACTGTTTCAGCGTATTTTTACTTAAAATGTGGCTGTTAACATTGTATCGCTCCAAGAAGATAAATAAGTGAGTGGCAAATTATTACGCTACAGTACGTTGTTAGCGACGCACATCTTTTGGCGCGCCGCCTTGTGGCCAGTCATTCGCTTTATTGGCAAAAACAGGGCGCTCTAAATGAGAAAAATAATAAGCAATGTCTACAGCTTGTTGATCGGTTAACATACCTTCTTGTCCCAATGGCATATTCCCTTTAATAAACGCAGCTGCGGTGTAAGTACGTGCCATGCCCGCACCATCATTAAACGACTGGTTGCCTGCAACAGCAGGGAACATGTAAGTATTATTGGGGTATAAGCCTTGGCCGTCTAGTTGGTGGCAGCTTGCACAGTGCTGAGCGTATAGGGTTTTGCCGTTATCGGCGTTTGGAATAAGCTCTTTATTAATAGTGACAAAACCTGTTGTTCCTTGCAGGTCATCTTTGCTTTTTATATTTAGTGATAAAAAGTTCATATAGCCGACGATAGCCTGCATTTGAACCGAGTCAGTAGCCAGAGGCTGGCCATTCATTGAGCGCTGAAAACAGCCATTAATTCTATCTTCTATGGTATTTATTTTTGCATTGCGAGAGCGAAATTTAGGATACACCACATTCATCCCTACGTAGGGTGCGGCTTTAGCTACGCGTCCCTCGTTAAGATGGCAGGAACTACAATTAAGTTTATTGTTAACGTTGTTTGGAAGTTGTTTATAAGTATCAATAATCAGCAAACGACCATAACGAACGAGATCTGATTCTGGGCTAGCATCGAGATCCTTAATAGCAGGAGTGGCCAGCGTGTTAGGGTGATTTGCTGATAAGTTTATAATTGTCGGCGCATTACTTAGCACTGTTTGTAATGTTAATTGTGTTTCTTGTGAGTATACGGGCAAAGTAAATAACGTCGCTAATACAACACTAAAATGAACTTTAAACATAATATAACCCAAGCTAATAATAAATAGAGTCTCACCATGACTATTGTTAGTTAAGTTTAATTAGCAGCAATGCAATTGATGAGTTTGATGATTCACGCCTATTTAAAATATAGTTAAAAACTATATAGAAGGTTAATGATTCGGCTATTTTTTTATTAATGGATGTTTAGAGCTGGATTTTTGGCAAAAGGAAGGGGTAATTAAAGTGCCGCTGAAAAGAAGTAATTAAAGCCATTTCATTGTTGAAATGGCTTTGAGCAGTTGTTTAATACTTGTTCTTTTTGGCACTGAGCTGTGCTTGAAACTCATCAGGAAATAAAATCGTGCCGTCGTCTTCTTCGGTAGGGAACACGGCAACCAGTAAGTCGTCTTCTTCAAGGCCTGGCGTCCAGCGGCTAAACCAATCTGCTGTTGGAATTGCTTTAGGTGTACATCCTTCCCATTCGCCGGTTGCCCATGCTTGTGCAAACTCACGGGTTGGCCATACAGGCACACAGTCGTCGTCTTCGTTAGTGAGCATGACGCAGCCGTCGTCATCATTTAAAATCCACACTTGCTTAAACTGCTGCACGGTTTCGTACATGTATGCGAGTCGTTTTTTTGCGCCAAGGCCTAAAATTACGTCGTCTTGCTTTGATAAATTGTCAGTGGTCATTTTTGGCTCTCTCTCACTGTGGGGGGAATACAAAAGGCAGCGACATACTGCGCTTTAAAATTTAGTTTAGCTAATGGCTGCAAGCAGCTCATCGGCTAGTTGGTTTAGTGCGTCGGGGTCTTGATTTGTTAATGCGTAAGTGCGCAATCCATAAATACCCATAACACAAAATCGTGCTAGTTCTATGGCACTTCGCCCATTGGTAATTTCTTTATTATCTATCGCTTTTTGTAATTGCTGCGCAAAGGCATGCTCGTACGCCGTTAAATTAGTACGTAATACGTGGCAAATTTGTGGATCGTTACCCTCTACCTCACTAATGCTTTTTGTAAGCAAGCACACTTTAGTTGCTTCGCCGTCAATACATTCTTGCACAATGATATTAAGGTATTGTTTCAGCGTATCTAAAATACAATTACTGTGCTCAAACAGCGCCGTAAACTGTGTATTGCGATCGGTTTGGTATTGCTCCGTGGCGGCTAAAAAAATGCCTTTTTTATTACCAAATGCCCCATACAAAGAACCCGGATGTAAATGGGTGGCTTGAGTCAGTTTTTGCATACTGGTTTTTGCGTAGCCATGCAGCATAAACATGGCCATAGCTTGGCGTAGTACAAACTCTTTATCAAATTCTGCAGTTCTCATAATGACTCTTTTAGTGGAGAGAGTAGTAATGAATAAATTTATTTTTCTTAGGCCTAGGTGGCAGTTTACGCAATCTTAAACAAAGTTTCAAAATTATACTTGAATATTCATTCAAGTGACCTTATCTTGAATGTACATTCAACAAAGGATAAATATTATGTCGATTGACTTACTTTCACCTTTTAAATTAAATAACAGCATTGAACTGCAAAACCGCGTACTTATGGCTCCACTGACTCGCTGTATGGCAGATGACAATTTAGTGCCAACACAAGCCATGGTTGATTACTACGCTCGCCGTGCTGATGTAGGCTTAATTATTAGTGAAGCCATTATTATCCGTGCTGATGCTCAAGGTTATCCAAATACACCGGGTATCTTCACCAGCGAACAAATTCAAGGTTGGAAAAAAGTCACTGACGCTGTACATGCCAATGGCGGAAAAATGTTTGCACAACTTTGGCATGTTGGCCGTGTAGCTCACCCACACTTTTTTGGGGGTGATGTACTGGCGCCTTCGGCTATAGGTGTTGATGGCTCAGTACCGCGCATGCGTGAGCTGACTTATGTTACGCCAAAACCTGTAACTAAAGACGACATTAAAGGCTTAGTGGCCGATTACGCTAAAGCGGCAGAAAATGCGCTGGAAGCGGGTTTTGACGGTGTAGAAATTCACGGTGCAAATGGCTATTTAATTGACCAATTTTTACATTATGCGGCAAATGAACGTGATGACGAGTACGGCCAAACACCAGAAAACATGTCGCGCTTTGCACTGGAAGTAACCGATGCAGTTATTAATGTAGTAGGCAATGAGCGCACCGCAATGCGTTTAACGCCAGGTGCTTATTTTAATATGAGCGAAGACAATCGCGATAAAGCAGTATTTGATTACTTATTACCTGAGCTTGAAAACCGCAAGTTAGCTTATTTACACGGTGGTATTTTTGACGACAGCATGCGTTTTGATTCACTAGAAGGTAAATCAACCTCTGAATTTTTACGAGCTGGTTATGCAAGTACCTTAGTGGGTGTAGGGAGTTATAGTTTTGAAACTGCTAAAGAAGCGATTAACGACAATAAATTTGATTTAATTGCTATTGGTCGCCCGCTTATTGCTAATCCAGACTACATTAGTAAAATTAAAAACGGCGAAGAAGTCACACCTTACAGTGACGAAATGCTAGCTGAATTGAAATAGTAACTAATTTAGTAAAAACGATAGGGCACTCATGGGCAGCTATGAGTGTCTTTTTTTATACATTTATTTGCCATAATTTACTCATAATTGTTTAACCTTGCTGTCAATAAAGTTCCCCCTCGTTGTCATATTTAAAAATTAGACTGTGCCCGCTTTCATAATTACCTTTTATAATTAGAATCAAACGGGACAACAATGTACGCTTTAAAAAATAAATCGATTTTGAGCATGGCTGTGGCCATGGCGGTATCAACATCAGCTTATGCTAACGATAACGTGATAGAAGAAGTAACCGTTACTGCAAAACCAACCAGTTATGCAAACAACGTTATTGAACCTGCCATGCTTGAACAACAAAGCTCGGTATCGAGTGTGTTATCAGTAATAGATAACTTACCTGGCATTAGCATAAACGAAGGCGACGCATTTGGCGGCGACGATTGGTCAACCACTATTACCATGCGTGGTTTTAGTATTGACTCAAACCAGCAGCAATTAGGTATGACGGTAGACGGTATTCCTAATGGCGGTTCTAATTATGGCGGTGGTGCTAAAGCGAATCGTTACCTAGATAGCGAAAATTTAATCACCGTGGAAGTAGGTCAAGGCACTTCAGATATTAAATCAGCCTCGTTAGAGGCACTAGGCGGTACTTTTAACTTTGTAAGTAAAGCGCCTAGCGTTGAAAAAAGCACCACTTTTGCATATACCTCAGGCAGCCATGACGCAAGTCGCTATTACGTTAAACACGAAACTGGCACCATTTTTGATAATACTCAAGCGTATGTGAGTTATTCGCAAACCGATACTAGCCGCTGGATTGGCTCGGGCAGCAACGGTGGTAAAGATAACCAACATGCTGAAGCGAAATTTGTCACCACCCTTGATGAGTTAACTATAACAGGGCGTTTATCTTACGATGATGTAAGCGAGACGAATTATAATAGCGTGAGCTTGGCACAATTTGAACAAACTCCAGATTGGGATCAACTAACATGGAACTGGACAGGCGTTCCGCACTTTGACCAAATGTTTGCAGAAGGTTGGGGCACGCTGCGTGAAAACACTCTAGGGTATTTAAAGTTTGAATACGCGATTTCACCTACCTCATTGTTAACAATTAGCCCGTATTACCATAAAAATTCTGGCCGTGGCGATTGGATCCCTCCTTATTTAACGTCCCCTGTAGATGAAAGTGGTAACCCAACCACAGAAGGTGGCACAAACGCAGGGTCTTATGGCTTTACAGATAGTAATGGCAATCCACTTGCCCCCAACGCAGGTTGTACAGCAAGCTTAAACTGGCCGTGGGAGTCGGGTCCTGAGCTTAACCCTGCATGTTACGACGCTGATGCCACGCCAGTTATGTCTTATCGTCATACACATTATAATAAAGATCGTTTAGGGGTAACTGCTAATTATCAAGCGACCTTTGGCATGCACGATATTGAAGCGGGTTTTTGGTATGAGCAAAGTGACCGTGATGAGTCGCGTGATTGGCATAAAGTTATAGATGCGCGCATTTATCATCACTTTGATAACACCCCATACTGGACGCAATACAAAAACACCTTTGAAACCGATACCCTTAAATGGTACGCCCAAGACTCAATGGCATTTGGCGACTTAACCCTTAATCTAGGGGTTAAAAAGTACTTAGTAGACATAGAAAAGTATGACCATTATCAAAATGCGACAACAGCTAAAGTAAACAGTGATTCAGACCTTCTATTTAGTGGCGGTATTTTATATCAGCTAAATAGTAATACTGAGTTATTTACCAGCTATAGCGAAAACTTTGCTGCCATTAAAGATGGTGTGCTTGAACGCGACAGCTCTGATTTATCAGCTATTGAGCCAGAAACCGCTGAAAATATTGATCTAGGTGTACGCTATCAAAATAATGCACTTAAACTAACGGCAACGGCCTATTCAATTGAATTTGATAACCGTATCACCTTTATCGCACCAGGCAGCGACACCGGCGGTATAGATTACACCATAGGTACTAACGGCTCGTACCTAAATGTGGGAGGTATTGAATCGACAGGTTTAGAGCTGTCAGCAAGTTATATGCTTAATAATGAGTGGAATGTATATAGCTCATACACTAATAATAGCTCTGAATACAAAGGCGATGCGCCAGGCTTTGAAGCAGGAGGCAAGGTAATTGATTCAGTAGATGATTTATTTGTGCTTTCAACCGATTATTACAGCGGTGATTTCCGCTTTGGTTTATCGGCTAAATACACTGGCGAGCGTGGCGATGTAGATAGCTATACCGTGCTTGATTTAAATGCAGGCTATGCAGCCGAAGTTAATGCTGGCCCATTCAAAGCCGTTGATATTGCTTTTGTGGTTTACAACATTACTGATGAAAGCTACCTAGCAGGCGGCACAGGTAATGGGAGCACTTACTTTATTGGCGCCCCACGCACAGCAGCCGTGACGTTAACCGCCACGTTTTAAAACGTAATAAACGTAATTAAGCCCATCATTGATGGGCTTTTTATTAAACGAGGTGTGTATGCAAACAATAATAACAATACTAATAATCGGTTTGGCTTTACTTAACAGTCAGGCGGTTTTGGCTGCACCGCAAAATGTGGTGTTGGTAACTTTAGATGGGGTTCGCTGGCAAGAAGTATTCAATGGTGCCGATAACAAGCTGATTAATAAAAAAGAGTTTGTTAAGCAGCCAGCACAGTTAAGCAATGAATTTTGGCATGAAAGTCCGCAACAGCGTCAACAGTTGTTAATGCCATTTTTAACTCAAACCATTGCAAAACAAGGCGTTATTATTGGCGATAGGGCTAAAGGCTCAACTATGTCGGTGAGTAATCCGTGGTATTTTTCATACCCTGGATATAACGAAATTCTCACTGGCGAAGTGGATGAAAGTATCAACAGTAACGACAAGGTATTCAACCCAAATAAAACTATTTTAGAGCGTTTAAACGCCCAACCTGAATTTAAAAACAGCACCGCATTATTTGGTAGTTGGGATGTGTTTCCTTTCATTGTAAATACCCAGCGCAGCAAGGTGCAGGTGAATGCGGGGTTTATGCCCGTTGCTGATGATTTATTTGCCGACGCAGCGCTACTTAATGCGCTACAAACAGAGATACCTAGCCCTTGGCATAATGTGCGGCTTGATAGTTTTACCTATCGATTTGCCAAGGCGTATATGCTGGCGAAAAAACCAAGACTATTGGTGATTAGTTTGGGAGAGACTGACGACTTTGCTCACGATGGCCATTACGATGCTTACTTAAAGTCGGCCAAACAAAGCGATGCATTTTTAAAAGATTTATGGCAAACCATTCAAAGTACTGCAGGTTATAAAAATAATACCACGTTAATTGTTACTACCGATCACGGCCGTGGAAGTCATGCCAGTGATTGGCAGCATCACAGCTCTCGTCGAGCATTGCTAGAGCTTAATCTAGGCGCAGATGTGTTTCCTAACGGTATAGTAGGCTCTGAGCATATTTGGCTTGCAGCTATTGGCCCTGCAATTAAAAATAACGGTTTAATTAAAACTAAAAACGAGCTTAAACAAGCGCAAGTTGCCGCCACCGTTTTAAAAGCACTTGGGCAAAACCCACACATAATTAACCCCAATATGGCACCGGCTATTAATGAGATTTTAAAATGAAACAGTTGCTAAAAACCTTTAAGTATTCTGCACTGTCACTGACTATTGTGATTAGCAGTGGAGCAATGGCTGCGCCGTCTAAAATATTATTTGGTTCTTGCGGGCATCAAGATAAAGACATCCCTATCTTTAATGCGATAAATAAAGAGCAGAGTGATTTATTTATATTTTTAGGCGATAACATTTATGGCGATACTAACGACATGGCTGTGCTTAAAAATAAATACCAACGCCTTGGAGCAAAGCCAGGCTTTAAAGCACTACGCGCACAAACACCAATAATAGCTATGTGGGATGATCACGATTATGGTCAAAATGACGCGGGGAAAGAGTATCCGCATAAAGAAGCATCGCGGCAAATCATGCTCGATTTTTGGCAAGAACCTGCTAATTCAAAACGCCGTACCCGCCCTGATGGTATTTATACCTCGTACATGTATGGCGAAGGCGAGCAAACCATGCAGGTGATCATGCCAGATTTACGCTTTAATCGTGACACACTTAATTCTGTTAGCGAGATTGAGTATTACACCAAGCGTAAAGCAAATAACCAAGGCCCGTACAGTTCATCTGAAGTTAAAGGCGCGTCAATGCTAGGGGAGGTACAGTGGCAATGGCTTGAAGCCGAGCTGAAAAAGCCAGCGGCAATAAAGCTAATAGCGTCGAGCTTGCAGTTACTGCCTGATTTTACCGGCTGGGAGTCGTGGGCAAATTTTCCTGAGGATCGAAATCGTTTATTTGCGCTAATTAAAAAACACCAAGTAAATGGTGTGATTATTATTAGTGGTGATACTCACTGGGGCGAGATTTCAAGGTATCAACACAATCTTGATTACCCACTTATTGAAATGACCAGCTCAGGTCTGACAGAAAAGTGGAAAGACGTTAGCCCTAACCAGCATCGTGTCGGTGATTACACACATAATGTTAACTATGGTGATTTAAGCATAGACTGGCAACAAGTCGACCCTGCTATTTCATTAAAGCTTAAAGGCATTGATGGCCAAGTTATTATGCAAAGTGATTTTAGTCTTTCAAGTATTAGTCCTTATAAATAGCATCACCATTTAAATAATAAACGCACTGCAGTTAAAGCAGTGCGTTTAAAAGTTCATCTATTGGTGGGCTAACTTGCTGATTTATTAGTGCCAATTTCCCCTTAGTGCTACCGCTTAAATTGAAAATATCTTACACTGGCTTTATCTCAAGTAAGGCTGGTATCGTATGCTCAATATTATTCAATCAAACCGTATGGAAGCCCTGCAAGCGCAGTTTCATCAGCTATTAAAAGTAAACCCATTGCAAAGCCCATTTGATAAAGAAGTGGTGTTAGTGCAATCGCCGGGTATGTCGCAGTGGCTAAAAATTGGTTTAAGTGAAAATTTAGGCGTAGCCGCGCAGGTAGACTTTCCGCTGCCGTCGAGCTTTATTTGGCAGTTGTACCAGCAACTATTGCCAAACGTGCCTAAAGAGTCGGCGTTTAATAAACCGAACCTTGCTTGGAAACTGTTTGCAATTTTACCTACTTGTATTGACGAGCCACTGTATTTACCCCTAAAAACCTATTTAGAGGGGGATATTGACGGCCAAAAAACCTTTGCCCTATGTGAAAAAATAGCCGATGTGTACGACCAATATTTAATGTATCGCCCCCATTGGATAGCGACTTGGGATAGTGGTGTTGATACGCTTGACGATGTTGATATAACGATTGCGCCTTGGCAACCCGATTTATGGCGTCGTATCGTCAAATTAAGCAAGCAGCTGGGGCAAAGCCAATTTCACCGTGCCAATATGCAAGGGCAGTTACTCAGTGCACTTGAGAGCATGGATAGCAGCTTATTACCAAAACGTATTAGTTTATTTGGTATATCGGCGATTGCTAGCTCGCAGCTTGAGGTGTTTGAAGCCTTAAGTAAAAAAACTGAAGTGTTTTTGTTCTTTTTTAACCCTAGCGAGCATTACTGGGGCGATATAATTGATGAAAAAACAGCCGCTAAAATCACCGCTAAATATGCCAAAATGCCGCTGGTGGAAGCACAGCAAAAAAAGCACACCAACCCCGATGAGGAATACTATTTTATTGGTAATCCGCTGTTATCGTCGTGGGGTAAACTAGGCCGCGATTATTTTGAGCAACTAGTGCAGCTTGATGCCCGCTGGATTGATGGCTTTATAGATGCATTTGACGACAGCTTACTTGGCCAAGTGCAAAGTGAAATTTACCAACTTGCCTTTAAAGGTGAGTCGCTCACCGATAACAAAGAATGGTTTATTAACGATGAGGGCAAGCTGCCAATAAGTGTAAACGATGCAAGCATTACACTTAGCGATTGCCATACACCACTTCGAGAAGTAGAGCGTTTGCACGATTACTTACTTAATTTATTTAATCAAAATTCAGCGCTTACCCCCAAAGACATCATCGTGATGATGCCCGACGTTGGTACCTACAGCCCTTATATTGAAGCAGTTTTTGGTGGTGCACAGGGCAGCCGATTTATACCTTATGCGCTAGCCGATTTAGCCATAGAGCAAGAAAAGCCAGTGCTGAGTTCGTTTGCTAGTTTAGCTAACCTACCGTTCTCGCGCTTTGGTGTGTCGGATATTCTCGATTTATTACAGGTTACCCAAATTGCTGAAAAGTTTGGTTTAGAAGCGCATGAATATGAGCAAATTCAGTATTGGTTGGAGCGCGTTGGCGTTAAATGGGGTGTAAACGCGGAACATAAAAGTAGCTTTGACTTACCTGCAATTGAGTTAAACACCTGGCAACATGGCTTAAACCGGTTACTACTGGGTATTGCCATGCGCGATGAACAATGCCCATTTAATGGTATTTATAGTGCCGATGAGGTTGAGGGCATGGCGCTCGATACACTCAATAAGCTGGTACATTTTATTGATGTATTGCAAGACTTTAAAGCTAAGCTCACCCCCGATGATACACTCACTAATAAAGCCCAAATTTTAAGTGAGCTGCTCAATACTATTTATGAGAGCGAAAGCGACGACAGTTGGGATTTATTAGTACTGCAAAAAGTACTCGAAGACATTGGCAAACATCATGATAATGGTGATTACAGTGAGGCCGTGTCGCAGCGCATTGTTAGCTATTTAATTAAACAAGGCATACAAGAAAAAGGTGTCGGCCAACGTTTTTTAGTGGGGCAGGTGAATTTTTGTACGTTAATGCCAATGCGCGCTGTGCCGTTTAAGGTGGTGTGTATGCTAGGCTTGAATGATGCCGATTACCCACGTACCGTGCAGCCTATCGGGTTTGACCTAGTACCTTATTCTAAAAAGCAAAAAGGTGACCGTTCACGAAAACTCGATGACCGCTACCTCTTTTTAGAAGCGCTTCTTAGTGCCCGAGATAATTTATATATGAGCTACATTGGTCGATCATGTTTTGATAACCAGCCACGCATGCCATCAACACTTGTCAGTGAATTGTTAGAATACATAGGTCGCAGCTTTAAACTTAGCGAACCCAGTGATAAACCCTTGCCAGATTGCCTTATTAGCCAACAACATTTACAACCTTTTAATAGTCATTATTATTTGCCAGCTAGCGCTGAACAGGCAGGGCTTAACAACCACAGCTATAACCCAATTTGGCTGCCTAGCGAGGCCATTGAGCCAAAATCAATCACTGCGCTTGATGTAACGCCTCCAGAGCTGCTTGATCTTGATATGTTTATTCGCAGTGTGTGCCACGCCCAAGAGAGCTTTTATCAGCAAAGCCTAGGGTTACGTTTGCCGCAATTTAACGATATAGCCAAAGATGAAGAACCGTTTAGCTTAGATGCGCTGCGCCGTTATTTTTACCTTGATGAAATACTTGAAGCTAATATTAACGATACCCCACTGAGTACCGAACAAATACTGCAGCGCGGTGAGTTGCCGCAAGCCCATGTTGGCAGCTTAATTTATGAGAGCATGCAACATCGCGTTGATGCGCTTGCAGGGCAAGTAAAACAACAAATAAAAGCGGGTAAAAGCGAACCGATAGAAGTATTACTGTCACTTGAAAACACCACCATTGAAGGCTGGCTAAACCATGTGTATATGCAAAAACAAGTGTTTTATCGCAGTGCCAGTATTAAAGCTAAAGATTTAATTAAAGGCTTTATTTATCACCTTGCTGCACAAAGCATGCAACAAGAGGTTGAAACCTTATTGCTAGGTTTAGATAAGCAAATAAGCTTTGCCCCAATGAGTAAAGCCGATGCCGATTTACTGCTTGCAGATTGGTTTGCGCTTTATAAAGAATTACGCAACAAGCCCGTCGCGTTTTTTCCGGTAAGTGGTTATGAATACGTAAAAAGCGGTGGTGATATGGCAAAAGCCAACAGTAAATTTAGTCCACAGTATATTGGCCGAGGCGAAGGAGAAAACCCTTATATTCGTCTCACGGTGCAATCACTTAATGACTGCCAAGACGAATTTATACATTGGAGCGATAAGCTACTCGACCCATTATTTGAGCACGCCAAGGAGAGTGACTATGCAAGCGCTTAATCCACTCACTATGCCATTATCAGGGCAAAGCTTAATTGAAGCCAGTGCTGGCACAGGTAAAACCTACACGATCACGGGTTTGTATTTGCGCTATTTATTGGGCATGCAAATACCTGGTGAGCTGAATACGCCATTGAGTGTTGAGCAAATTTTGGTAGTCACCTTTACCGATGCCGCCACGCAAGAAATTAAAGACCGTGTTCGCAGCCGTATTATTGCCGCGCGTGATGCGTTACTTGGGCAAGTACCCAATGATGAGCTAATTGAGGGTGTAATAGCGGGCGTTGATGACAAGCACCGTGCGTTTGACTTACTTGATGCCGCAGCTAAATCAATGGACGAAGCGGCTATTTTTACCATTCATGGCTTTTGTCAGCGAATGCTAAAGCAGCATGCGTTTGAATCCGGTGTGGCATTTAACTTAGAGTTCATTTTAGATGAGCGCGATATTCTGCTTGAAACCATAAAAGACTTTTGGCGCGCGTTTGTATACCCACTCAGTAAAGAAAGAACAGATGCGATTTTAGCGGTATTTGCTGCGCCCGAATCACTATTTAGTCATGTAAATAGTATTTTAAATAAGGCGAACGCAGAGATAACCCCGCAAGTTAGTTTAGATGCGGTATGGCAAGCGCGAGATGAATACTTGGCGTTTGTTCCAGCCTTTAAAAAAGCCTGCCTAGAGCAAGAGTTTATTGGTGCTGTTAAAGCATCCGATTTAAGTGGCTCAAAAACACCTGGGCGAAAGGGCAGTCTTGTTGCACTTGAAGCATTTTGCTTAGGCAATGATGACTTTTTTGAATTTGGTACCAGTAAGTATTCGTTTGAGGTGTGGAGTAGCGAGAACTTAAGTAATGCCGCTAATTATAAAAAAAATGGCACATTACTGACTCATCCACTTATTAGCCAATTCGATGCCTTAGCCGCACTTAACAACACCATTAACCAAGGGTTAAAAATTGCGATAGTGCAATATGCGGCGAGCTGGGTAAAAGCGGCCATAGTTAAACGCAAACAAGAACAAAGCGTGATCACCCCTGACGATTTACTGACTAATTTACACAGTGCCTTAAAGAGTGAACAAGGTGATGTGCTCGCACAAAAAATAGCGCAGTTATTTCCGGTGGCAATGATAGATGAGTTTCAGGATACTGACCCGATTCAGTACGGGATTTTTAGTAAAATTTATGCTCAAAGCAATACCACTTTAGCTATGATAGGCGATCCTAAACAAGCAATTTATGGGTTTAGGGGCGCAGATATATTTACCTACATTGGCGCAAAAGAAGCGGTAGATGAGCCACAACAATTTACATTGGGCACTAACTTTCGCTCAAGCAGTGATATTGTAAATAGCGTAAATAGCTTATTTAGCAAATACGCCAATAGCTTTATTTATAACGATGCCATTCCCTTTAATAAAGTGAAAGCCAAGGGCAAAAAAGCAGATGAGTCGTTTTTAATTGATGGCAAACCGGCCACCGCCTTTGAATTTAATGTGTTTGTAGATGAAGCCGGCGATGAAAAAAATAAGCCGACCAGTAAAGGCGTAGGGCAAGCTCATTTAGCCACCCATTTTGCTAATAAAATAGTTACTTTACTTGAGCAAGCAAACCAAGGTGTTGCCTGTATTGGCGCTAACCCTGTCAGTGCTGCTGATATTTGTATTTTGGTGCGCGACCGCGTTGAAGCACAAATAATGAAGCAAGCGCTGAGTAAAGCTAATATTGCCAGTGTGTATTTGTCGCGCGACAGTGTATTTAGTCAAGAGTTGAGTCATCACTTGCTCAACTTTTTAACAGCTTTGCATGGTCAGTACGATGAGGCATTACTTCGCGGTGTATTAGCCGGCCCGTTATTTTGTTTAAGCTATAACGATATTTTTGTTCTAGCCGATGATGAAAATAGCTGGCAAGAACACCTAAACTTTTTTGCTCAACTTAGCCATATTTGGCACAAGCAAGGGGCAATGGCAATGCTTGAACGCTTACTGAGTCATAATCAGCTCAGTGCGAAATGGCAGGGCTTGGGCTATAACGTAGAACGTTGGCTTACCGATTTTAGGCACCTTGGCGAAATACTGCAGCAAAAACAAATAGAGCTTGAAGGGACACTTCGTTTATTACGTTGGTTTGCGCAAAAGGTGAGCCAGCAAGATGGCGAAACAGTGCAAGTTCGCTTAGAAAGTGATGCGAACTTAGTTAAAATTGTGACTATGCATGCTTCTAAGGGGCTTGAATACCCATTGGTATTTATGCCATTTGCCAGTGGTTATCGTGAAACTAAAGACGCGCTTTATCATCAAAATGGCAAGTTGATTTACGATTTAAGTAAAGACGAAAACGCCCTGCAAAAAGCCGAACAAGAACGTTTAGCAGAAGATTTACGCTTGCTTTATGTGGCACTGACCCGAGCAGTGCATTTTTGTTCGCTGGGCGTGTATAACATTTCTCAAGGGCAAAGTAGCCGTTTAGCAATTCAAAGTAGTGCGCTGGGGCATGTATTATTCTCAGGGTTAGAGATAACCAGCAGCCAAGTGTGGCGCACCCATTTAAGTGAATTTTGTGAGACTAATCATGCTATGCAATACCAGCAATTTACCTCTGGCGAACTAGTTGAGCAGGGCATACTTCGCTTAAATAACAGTGACACTAAACAGCACGATTTACTTATTAATACAGTAACGGCGCAGATTGAACGTGACTGGCGAGCAACCAGCTTTAGTGCCTTGAGCTTTAAAAAGCATGCAGAGCAACTTGCTCCAGGGCGCAGTGATGAAGATCATCAAAGAGATGAGTTTGCTGTGCAGCAAGATGAACTTCCTTCACCGTATGGCTTTCCAAAGGGTGCAAAACCAGGGAGTTGTTTGCACGAAATATTTGAGCAGCTTGATTTTACCAGTCCGGTAAATCATCCCACGAATACAGAGCAAAACTTAACGGCTGTGATTGAGCGTGCTTTTGAAAAATACCATATCGATGAGCAATGGCAGCAAATTACCGAGCAATGGGTACTCGATGCACTTAATTGCCCGTTAAACAGCGAGAATAATTTAAGTTTGAGCCAATTAGCGCCAAGTGACTGTTTAGTAGAAATGGAGTTTAATTTACCGCTTAGCAGCCTCAGTGCCCCTAAGCTTAATGAAGTGTTGATTAAACATTTTGGCTTTAACCAGAGTAAACTTGAGTTTGCCCATGTGAAAGGGTTACTAAAAGGCTTTATTGATTTAATTTTTTGCTACCAAGGCAAGTATTATATTTTAGATTATAAATCGAATTATTTGGGCAGCACCCCTGCCGATTATGTTCCTGAGCAGCTAGAGCAAGCCATGACCAGCCATCAATATCATTTACAGTATTTAATTTATACCGTAGCGCTGCATCGCTTGCTTAAACAGCGAATTCCCGATTATTCAATAGAGACGCATTTAGGCGGTGTTTATTATACTTTTTTACGCGGTATGCCAGCAGGAGAGGGAGTGTACTTTAAACAGCTAAGTGCAGATCAAGTCGTTATTTTAGATGGCTTGTTTAGCCAAGGAGCCATGCTATGAGTGATTTAAATCAACAACCGGGTTTGTTTGATGACTTAGATGATGCGCCTTTAGATGAACCTGTGCTCACAACAGCGCAGCCAACGATGCAGACCAGCGAAAGCATTAAAGTCGTGCCGTTGCTAACGTATTTAACGGACGAACATAGAGTGCGTGTGGTTGATGTAAAACTGGCTGAATTACTCAGTGGCACAAACGCACAGCAAGGGTATGACGACCTCTTTTATATAATTTTAATGCTGTGTTTATCGCAGCAAAGCCAACATAGCTGTTTAACCCTAACAGAGGTTGATTGGACTAATCCGTTTAATTTACGTCAAAGCGACTTTACTAAACTAGAGGGCACACAGCCTGACACTCTGAGCCCATTTAGTGATGACTTTACGACTGAGGCGGCAATACGTTATTTACTCTCACATCACAGTGTTGGGGAGCAAAAGCCGCTGCAATTGTTTAATCAACGGTTATATTTTTCTCGTTTAGCAGGCTATGAACAGACTCTTGCGCAACGATTACTAACAATGAGCGAGCGACAACTTAACATTGATGATGCAGTACTTGCTCAGTTATTAACTCGCTACTTTCCTGATGATCCGAGTATTGATATTGATTGGCAAAAAGTAGCGTGTGCGATTGCCGCTACAAAAGGTTTTAGTGTGATCACGGGCGGGCCTGGTACAGGTAAAACCACCACGGTGACAAAGCTGTTAGCGATTTTGCAGTCGTTATATCAAGCGGCACCATTGAGCATAAAATTAGTAGCGCCCACCGGTAAAGCAGCGGCGCGACTAACCGAGTCAATTTTAGGGGCCAAAAATAAGCTTAATGAAATACCGGATGAGATTAACGCGTTGATCCCGCAAAGTGCGCAAACCATTCATCGTCTGTTAGGAGTTAAGCCATTTACCAATAAATTTCGGCACGATAAAAGCAATCCGCTGCATGTTGATGTGCTGATTATTGATGAGGCCAGTATGGTCGACTTATCACTTATGGCTAAATTAATCGAGGCTTTGCCAGATCATGCCCGATTGATTTTACTCGGTGATAAAGACCAACTTGCCTCGGTTGATACTGGCAGCGTAATGAGTGATTTATGCCAAGGGTTAGTGCTTGGGCAAACACCACATTATTCGAAAGTACGCTGCGAGCAATTGAACACGCTGTGCTTTAATGGCGCCATTAAACTCAACGCGCAAACTCAAAGTGAGTTTAAACTCGCTGACTGCATTGCTTTTTTACAACATAGTTATCGGTTTGATGCCAAAAGCGGTATTGGTCAATTGGCGCTGGCTGTAAATACCAACAACCGAGGAATATTAAACTATGTTGAACAACAAAGCAGCGAAGGGCATTTTAGCGATATTATTTTAGACTATGATTTTGTTTCCACACCGATTGAAAAGTTAGTAAATAGTGCCGCAAGTCATTATGCTAATTACCTAACACTGATAGCCCAAGATGCCAGTGTTGCACAAATACATGCAGCTTTTGCCAGTTATCAGTTACTGGCTGCGGTTCGTGAAGGCGATTATGGTGTTAATAGTTTAAACCTGCGTATTGAACGGGTATTGCAACAGCAAGGTTTAATAAGCGTTAACCCTAATCAGCGGCATTATACAGGGATGCCAATTATGGTTAGCCAAAACGACTATCAGCTAAAATTATTTAACGGTGATATAGGGATTTTAATGCCCGATGATAGCGGTCAACTCAAGGCACTGTTTATTGATGAGCAAGGCAATGAACGGGCATTTTCGCCCGCACGATTACCGGCGCACGATAAAGTCTATGTAATGACCATTCATAAATCCCAAGGCTCAGAGTTCAGTTATACAGCGATGGTATTACCACCGCTCAAGCAGGCGAGTATCGGTATTAATAGGCAATTAGTGTACACGGGAATTACCCGGGCAAAGCATACCTTTGAGCTGGTGGCAGATAAAAAAGTGCTGCAACTGGCCATGGGTAAAAGTGTATCACGGGCGTCAGGCTTGTATGAGCGATTAGTGTAAAGCCATACTTATACTAATCGTTTATTTTTGGGGTTCGCTTTCTAAAAACGTTGGGTTGCCAGCCAAAATGCAGTGCGCCCAATCTTAGAAAAACGGTTACCAATAATGAACCTATAATGCACCATAAATAAGGTGCTTCTAATAAAAATAGCGTGGCATAGGTTAAGCCTCCTGCAAAACACGCGGTGGAGTAAAGTTCTTCGCGCATCACCAGCGGTACTTCTCTACAGATCACATCACGTATTAAGCCGCCAAATATACCCGTTGTCATTCCCATTGTAAGCGCAACCACCATGGTTGTGCCTTCAATGAGTGCTTTTTCAATACCGACCACATTAAAAATAGCCATACCAATGGCGTCAACCAGCAACATGTAATAGTTAGACACATCGGGTAAGTGGCGAATAAACATTACGGTGACAAAAATAGCGCCATAGGTGGCATATAAAAAATTTGGATTGGCTATCCAAAATACAGGTTGGTTAAGAAGAATGTCTCTTAGTGTGCCACCGCCTAAAGCTGTGACTGAGCCAACAACGACAACACCAAATCCACCAATGTCTTTGTCATGGCCTAATAACGCACCTGAAATTGCAAAAAATGCGACGCCAATAAGGCTCAAAAAGTTAAAATATTCTGCCGTCATTGAGGTGTCCTTACCAGATTTAGAATTTATAATTAAAGGTAAGCGATTAGGGATTTATATTAGCTGAATAACACTATAAAACAAGCACATGAGTATTACCTCTGTGCTTGTTATGATGGGTTGTTATTGTAAGTAGTCAACGACCAGTTGAGATAATGATTCTACGCCAAGTTGTAAGGCATTTTCGTCAACATAAAACTGAGGTGAATGATTACTTGGCGCCGTTTTAGCGTTTTGATCTTTTGGAGTGACGCCTAAAAAGTAAAACAGTCCAGGAGTTTCTAGCGCATAATAACTAAAGTCTTCTGCACCGGTAATCAAATCTGTAGTAATAATGTTGTCAGCGCCAGCAATACGGGCAAGCGTAGGGGTCATTTTTTGAGTCAGTGCAACATTATTTACTGTTACAGGGTAACCGTGATCTATATGTACGTCGGCTTTTGCACCAGCGGATTCGGCAACCAGCTCAGCGGTTTTAGCTAAACGTTTTTTAATATCGGCGCGCATAGTTTGATCAAAGGTTCTAATTGTTCCAATTAGCTCGACGATATCAGGGATTATATTTGAGCGTATGCCGCCATTAATCGCGCCAAACGAAATCACAGAAGGTGCTTTAGTTACATCAACTTGGCGTGAGGCGATTGTTTGAGTTGCCATTATAATTTGTGATGAAGCAACTATGGGATCTACGCCATTCCAAGGGCGCGAGCCATGGGTTTGACGACCCGTTACGTTAATTGTGAAAGAGTCTTCACTGGCCATTAGTGGCCCTTCTCTAAAGCCAATTTGACCAGTATTAAGTGAGCTGGTGACATGTAAGCCAAATACCGCCTCTGGCTTTTGTTTAAATAAACCTTCTTTTAGCATTAGCTCAGCGCCACCTTCTTCTCCCTCGGGGGCACCTTCTTCAGCCGGTTGAAATACAAACAGTACGTCACCCGCTAACTGATCTTTTATTTTTACCAGTGACTCTGCTACGGCCATTAAAATTGCAACATGAGTGTCGTGCCCGCAGGCATGCATAACGCCTACTTCATTACCACGATAGGTTGAGGTTTGTTTAGAGGCAAAGGGCAAATCAACTTGTTCGGTAACGGGTAAAGCATCCATATCGGCACGAAGAGCGACTAAAGGACCTTTTTTACCACCGCTTAATTTAGCCACAACACCGGTATGCGCAACATCGGTTTGTACTTCAAGACCCAAAGATTTTAAATGGTTAGTAATGTACTTAGCGGTTTCAAATTCACGGTTACTAAGCTCTGGATATTGATGCAAATGCCGACGCCATGTAATGACTTTTTCACTCACGCTTTGTGTTGCATGTTCAAGTTGGGTGTTAATGCTACTAGCAAAACTAGGCGCTGAAATAGCAGTAAATAAAACACTGCCAAAAATTATTTTTTTTATCATTTTAATTCCTTGGTTTTCATCGTGTGTAATTAACTTACGCTATTACATCAATAAAAAGTAGTGTTGTTTAATAGTTAATCGCAGTCCAAGAAAAGTTTGTTGAAGCTGCTTAAAAAAGTATTTATTGCTATTTTGTTTAGCACAATAGTTTAGCGCTTTTGTCGTATTTTAGTGCAGATGTTTAGCTTTAACGGTGGAAATGATAACAAAATGTTGCATTTTTTGAATTTGTTCCCAATACTGGTCAATGCATTGCTTTTATCATGCACTGACATCAGCGTGTAATAAGCTAAACATAATAAAAATATTGAATCAGTTAAGGATTAATATGAATAACACACACATATTTAAACGCGCGACTTTATTTGCAGCCGCAATAGGACTCTTAATGAGTTTTTCTGCGCTCAGTAAAGAGTATAAAGTAGTTTTAATTCATGGCTTGCAAGTATCTCAGCTTACTAATAAAGCAGGCAGTGATGTGGTAAATGACGGTCAAAGTTATTGGCAGTCTTATTGGGTGAATCGTGCAGATGAGCGTATTGATTGGCCTGCATATGAGCGAATAGAAGGCAAAATTACCACAGATTGGGTATGGCCCAAGCTACAACAGATCTCTCGTTCAAATCTATGCGAACCAGGCTGTGTGTTTGTAACCCACTCAACCGGTGATTTAGTTGCCCGATATATCATAGATAACCAAGAAAACTGGCTAGAAAACGCGGGTTTAAAACCGCTTAATATTATAGCGACCTTTGATTTGGCGGGTGCTGGTGGCGGCAGTGAATTAGCCGACTTAGCGGTGAGCGCGTTAAACGGCGCATCGTGGAATTTTGCAGTTGATGCTGCATTAACATGGTGGCTAGGCAGTGAGGTTAATGAAGCGGTAGGTGTTTTACACGATTTAAAAGTTAATAATGCACGCAGAATTGCGCCATTACCTGATGCGCGTACACCACGATTACGTTTTGTGGCCGATGGTAATGCTTACTTAGGTTTAACGGCAGGCTTTTTACGTGGTAACGATGATTCGGTAGTCGCTACTCACTCATCATGTGGCGCAAGCTCGGTAAGCTCATTTGGTAGTTGTAGTGCCAATATTGACACCAATGGGCGTTTAACTTCACAAGGTGATGCTGTTAGTAGCTTTATGCCATACCATTATCCCTTAATGATGACTAATAGCTACAGCCATAACGAAATTCAACAAGCGCAGCGCCAAGGTAACGTAACGGTGGCGATGAATAATATTAGCGTAGCTGGTGATACATTAGGATATGAAACTGTAGATGAAACCACCGGTAGCTGGTTTTGGAAAAAACAATACCGTTATGTAAAAGGCTCTGATAATTTGAGTGCATCAGCACTTATATATAATGTGATCCCATAAATGTGATTGTGCGTGCGGCTTTATATGCTGCACGCTTTTTATATTAATTCGCTTTATTCAGTGATTTATTTTTAGGTAAGAAAACCTGAATGCAAATAGCAACAGGTTATCGCTCTAACAATGATTAACTGCTATTGCGAATTGATGTTATAGGATAAATAACAATGAAAAAATCCTACGTTATTGCTTTAGTGATTATTGTTGCCGGCTTAGTGTGGTTTTTAGGTCAAGGTAATGCTAGTTATTCAGCTTCGCAAACAACAGCTAAAGAGCATAATAAAACACCTGAACTTGCGGCTATGTCGGCAAAATCAGAGGTACCAGCAGTTAAATCAAGCATAAAAAAAATGCCTGAAGAGCAGCATGAGTTTAATGAAGATATAGCTAAAGCAGCATCGGCGGTAGCGCAGCAATATCAGCAAAGCTTAGCATTTCCGCCATATTCGCAACCTCTAACGGTAAATGATGAAGACCGGCTTAAGCCAAATCAGTTTTTTCCGGTTAGTAGCCCAGTGGGAGAGCAGGGCGGGGAGTTAACCTTAAGTTTATCTCAATATCGCTATGTCTACCCGCAAGCGATTAAATTAACCATAAGCGCACAAAATTTAGGTAAAGCACAGGTAACACTCAGTGATACTGATACTAAACAGCCGTTAAAAACACACAGCGGTGTTGCTCGTGACAATGAGTTGGCAATTACGTTTAAAGGTGAGGAGGACTATCCTCGCAATTTACAGTTATTAGTTGAAGCCGACATTGCGGGTAAAATGGTTCCTGTGGTGGCACAAATACAATATATGCCGCCTAGTGCGACCCTAACTAGCTTTGATAACGCGTATCCACGTAATGATAATATGATAGTGCCTGCTAACTTAACAGTGATAAAAAGTGGCTTATATCGTCTAAGAGCTAACTTATACAGTGGAACTTCGCCATTAGCACATTTAGTTGCTAAAGCACGTTTAAATGAAGGCAGCCAACAAATTGATTTTAAAGCGCATTGGTCTGTTTTGCCTAAGCAAACGAATGACTTACGGTTGAGGGACTTTGTTATTGAACGTATGTCGCCAAGCCCAGGTGAGCGTAACAGCTTTGGACAAAGTGAAATAAGTGAGTTTACTATTGAGGATTTTGCTTACGATAGCTTACAACAGCTGCCTTATCAGGCGAATAAACAAGAAATGCAGAGTTTAGAGTTTTTACAAGGATTAGCTGCCAGTAAGTAGTAGCATAGAACAGAGTGTAGGGTTTGCATTACTGCAAACCCTTAAAAATTAGCTTAAGTTAATAGTAACTACATCTGCTTGGTTTGTTTCATCTTGTTCAGGATTAACCGGCGCTTTTGGTATGTCGGGTTTATCTAACGCAATGTCGCCACCATCAATAACGTCACCGGTTTGCAGATTTGCAAAATCAAACAGTTGGTTATCAGCTAAATGCGAAGGCACAACATTTTGCATGGCAGTAAAAATACTTTCTATACGCCCAGGGTGCTCTTTATTCCATTGCGCTAGCATATTTTTAGTGTGCTTACGTTGTAAGTTTTCTTGTGAGCCACATAAGTTACACGGAATAATAGGGTAGCCTTGGCTAAATGCGTATTGGCTAATATCGGCTTCTTTACAATATGCTAATGGGCGAATAACCATGTGCTCGCCGTTATCACTCATTAGCTTAGCCGGCATACTTTTAAGTTTGCCACCGTAAAACATATTTAAAAACAAGGTTTCTATCATGTCATCGCGGTGATGGCCTAAAGCTATTTTTGTGGCTCCTAGCTCTTTAGCGGTGCGGTACAAAATACCACGACGCAGACGAGAGCAAAGTGAGCATGTTGTTTTACCTTCAGGAATAATATCGGTAACAATACTGTAGGTATCTTCTTCGACAATTTTATATTCAATATTTAAGTTATCAAGGTATTCAGGCAGTACATGCTCAGGGAAGCCTGGTTGTTTTTGGTCAAGGTTAACCGCAAAAAGCTCAAACTTAATAGGGGCAACCCGCTGTAAATGTTGCAGCATATCGAGCATAGTATAACTGTCTTTGCCGCCCGATAAGCACACCATGATACGGTCACCTTCTTCTATCATGTTAAAGTCCATGACAGCTTGACCTGTGAGGCGGCGTAAACGCTTTTGAAGCTTATTTAAGTTGTGTTGAGCTTTGGCTTGAGCAGAATGAGACACTACGCCCCCTTATAAATAGTACGGCAAAATTAATTGCTAAAAATAAAGGGGCGTATTATATGCCATATGTAATATCACAGCTACAGCAAACGTTAACTTTCTGCAAGGGGGCTTACATAGCCGTCAGGTTTCAATGCAAGTACATCACAATCAAGGCTGTCAATAACATGCTCAGCGGTGTTACCTACTAATGCTGCACTTAAGCCGGTACGTCCCACAGTGCCAATAACCACTAATTCACTATTTAAACGTTTAGCAACATCTGGTATCACATCTTCTGGCAAGCCTTCTTCTATAAAGCACTGCTCAGAGGTTAAGTTAAACTCATTAGCTAGTTCATTAGTTGACTCAATATGATGTTTTTTAACTGATTCGTTGTAAAGCCCGGGGTTAAACTCAGGAATTTCTATGGCAATATTTACCGGTGTAGCAGGGAAAGCATTGACTAAGTTAAGTTTAGCATTAGCGAGTTCACATAAAAACTGTGCATCTTTAATAATGCGCTTATTAAGTGATAGGTGCTGTTCATTTTCACTGACTGCATTTACGGCAGCTAAAATATTACCTTGTGCTGGCCATTGCATATCTTTTACAAATAATACCGGCGTTGGGCATTTTCTAACTAAGTGCCAGTCTGTAGGAGTAAAAATAACCGCTTTTAGTGCGCCGTGTTGATGCGTACCTTTGATAACTAAGTCGTATTTATCATTGATAACGGTATTAATTATTGCCTCGTATGGTCGATTATGCCAAATAACTTGCGTATCAATATTAATATTTTGATAAGGAGAGACCAGATCTTTAAGCCATAGCTCGCGATCTTTGAGGACGGCTTGACGCATTGCTTCACGTTCATCGCCTGATAACATAGTGGTCATTTCGTAAGAAAAATCGTAAACCGTCATAAAGGCGGTAATGCTCGCACCCGATTTTTTGGCTAAATCTATTGAACGCGCGAGGGCATTTTGATCGTCTTTAGTTGGGTCAATAACCGCGATAATACGTTTAATCGTTTCCATTGTGCTACTCCATTCACTTAACAGTTATATATTTAGTGTAACGCAAATACACAACAGTTAAAGGGGTAGCACTAAGATTATTGTTCTATATCAATTTATTGATCTATTAACGGGGTTTTACAATCGCAGCTGTTTTCGCAAGCGCGTCATTATCTAAAATAGTAATAAACTTACCTTCTACTTTGATCAAATCTGCTTTTTGAAAACGGCTCAATAAACGGCTAATGGTTTCAACAGTTAAACCAAGGTAGTTGCCAATTTCACCGCGAGTCATAGTAAATCTAAATTCTTTACGTGAAAAACCACGTTCACCAAAACGCTCTGATAAATTATAAATAAAACTCGCTAGGCGTTCTTCGGCAGACTTTTTATTAAGTAGTAGCAGCATTTCTTGATCGTAGGTTATTTCACTACTCATTAAGCGCATAATTTGTTGGCGTAGCTTAGGCAGTTTACCAGCAAGTTCGTCAAGGGTATCAAAGGGGATTTCACATACCATTGAGGTTTCTAGTGCTTGAGAAAAGCTTTGATGCTGCATTTTGTTAATGGCATCAAATCCAACAAGGTCGCCAGCTAAGTGAAAACCGGTAATTTGTTCATCGCCTTGCTCAGACAAGGTATACGATTTAAACGAGCCTGAACGAACCGCATAAATTGCATTTAAAGGCGCGCCTGATTCAAATAAGTAGTCACCTTTGTGTAATGGTTTTTTTCGCTCAATGATCTCATCAAGTTTATCCATTTCTTGGCCATTTAAAGAAAATGGTAAACATAACTGGCTAATACTGCAGTTATTACAGCTAATAGCACAATTACCTTTAGCACGACTTTGAGAAAAATCCATAAGTTCAATCCGTTAAATTTCTATGCACGACATTTATCAATGTTAATGCACTAGCTTATCTGTTGCAATGATCAGAAGGTAGATACCGTACCAAATGATAACACTGCCTAATGTTATTCGTGTCCATGGGTGGTTAAAAAGCGTATTTAGCTTTTGTGCAGCCACACCTAAGGTGATCATGGCAGGAAATGTCCCTAGGGCAAATGACAGCATAACCAAAGCACCATTGAGGGCGTTGCCACTGGTCATTGCCCAGGTAAGTGCAGAGTATACTAAACCGCACGGTAACCAGCCCCATAACGCGCCATAACCAAGGGCTTTTAAAGGCGAATCAATGGGCATTAAATATTTATTAAGTTTAATTAAGTGCTGCCAAATAAGGGTTTTACCCAGTTTTTCAAGCCACTGTAAGGTGGCGGCTATGCGCATAATATAAACGCCAACCAGTAACATAAAAATACCGGCTAAAAATGACAAAAATAATGAAAAGGCAGAATTTTGCGTGGCAAACTGGCTACTAATACCCGCAACAAGGGCTCCTGCTAACATATAACTTAAAGCTCGACCGCTGTTATAAGCAACAGAATATAACCAGGTTTGACGTTTGTTACAGGCAAGTTGTAACGAACTGGCAATACCGCCACACATAGCAATGCAATGACCACTGCCAATTAAACCCATTAAAAAAGCGCTAACAAAAATAGGGTCAATCATTACTTTTATTGTGCTGCTCTTTGTCGTCTTCAAACAAAATACTGTGGCCTTGCTTGTTTAAATCAGAGAATTGCTCGCCTTTTACAGCCCAAAAAAACACGCCAATAGCAATTAATACAAACAAAATAGCAATAGGAACTAAAATATAAATTATGCTCATAACTTTAATAGCCTTAGTGAATTACATATCACAATAATTGAGCTGGCAGACATACCAATAACCGCCATCCACGGCGCAACTAAGCCCATAGCAGCAAGCGGTAATATTGAGCCATTATATAATAAAGAAAGTGTTAGGTTTTGTTTAATTATACGTCGTGTTTGCTTGGCAACGGTTAATAAATGCGAGATGGAGGCTAAGTCACTGTTAAGCAATACAACATCGGCACTGTTTTTAGATATATCGGCACCGGTTTCCATGGCGATAGATAAATGGGCACTGGCAAATACTGGGCTGTCGTTTACGCCATCACCAACCATAGCAACAATTTCACCTTGCGATGACCAGTGATCAACGGCATTTTGTTTATCTTTTGGACTGCAACTGGCTTGCACTGAGTTAAGCTTTAACTTTTTAGCGACTTTGGCACCCGCATCAGATGCATCACCAGTTAGCATATGGCAACTAAGGTTAGCCGCTTGTAAAACATTAATTAGCTTATCGGCATCGGCTTTAACTTTATCTACAAAGTAAAAGCGTGCAACAGCCTGCTTGTTTATGTAAAGCGTGGCCTGTGCGTTGGTTTTCTTTGTATCAAACCAACCACTTTTACCAATAGCGTAATGCGTATTATCAAACTGAGCACTTATCCCAATGCCTGGGTGGAGTTGTACATCGTCAAATTTACGCTGTCCTTTAAACTCCTTAAATGCACTGGCAATAGGGTGTTCAGAGTAACTTTCAAGCTGGGCTGCAATATCAAGAACTTGCTCTTTACTGTAGTTATCATCAAGTATGTCAACCACGTCGAGGCTAAACTTACCTTGTGTAAGCGTACCTGTTTTATCAAAGGCAAATAAAGTGAGCTTTGATAGGGTTTCGAGCACATGCGCTTGCTTAATTAATATGCCTTTGCGGGTTAAGGTTGCTACAGCACAGGTTAATGCGGTTGGAATTGCTAAACTTAATGCGCACGGGCAAGTGGCCACTAACACCGAAATAGTGATCCAAAATGCAACGTCAGGATCTACCTGATACCAACCAATCGCAGTTATGGAAGCAAATACCAGTAATACAGCAACAAACCACTGCGCCACTTTATCGGTAATTTCAACCAGTCTTGGGCGTTTTGTCAGGGCATTATGTTGCAGGCGAATAATTTGATTAAGCAGGGTGTTTTGGCCTAGCTTATTGATTTTTATTTCAATTATACCATCATGATTAACCGTGCCTGCATATACGTTATGATCAATATACTTTCGTACTGGTTGATGTTCGCCGGTCATCATCGACTCATCAACACTGGTACTGCCTTTAACTAATATGCCATCAGCAGGAATGGTTTCGCCTGCTTTTATTAACACAATATCGTTAAGTTTGAGTTTTTTGGCGGCAATGATGTGCTCATTACCGTGTTCATCGAGCGTACGCGCAGTAAGGGGTAACAACTTTTGCAAGTTAGCAGTAAATTCACTGGCTTTTAAACGCGCTCTAAACTCTAAGTATTTACCTAATAAGAGTAAAAAGGTAAACATACAAATAGATTCAAAGTAAACTTCGCCTACTTCCATTACTGTGGCATAACAGCTAGCGCCATAAGCACCAAAAATAGCCAATGATACTGGTAAGTCCATATTCAGCTGTTTTGCTTTTAAGCCATTAATTGCATTACTTAAAAAGGGCAGGGCGCTGTATAGAATAACGGGGGTGGCGAGAATTAAACTGATCCATCTAAAGTACTGTTCAAAATTGCTGTCCATTCCAGAGAACATGCCAAAGTACATTGCAAAGGCAAACATCATCACTTGCATGGTCATCAAACCTGCAACACCGAGACGACGAATATACGCTTTGGCAGTTTGCTGTTTTTGCTGGGCTTCTAAATCTGATTGGAAAGGGTACGCTTTATAACCTATTTCAGCCAGTGAGGTAATTAGCTCACTTAAAGGCGTGGCGCTTTTATCCCAGTGGATCATGGCACGATTCGTTGAGGTATTTACATCAACGCGTTTTACTGATTTAAGGTTTAATAATTGTTTTTCAATAAGCCAAGCACAGGCAGCGCAAGTTATACCTTCAACACTCAGTAGTACCTCAGAACTGTCATTATGGGTGCTAATAAACTCATCTTGAATATCTTCATTGTCATAGCTTTTAATAAAAGCGAGCTGTTCAGGAACCAGTTGTTCTACTTTACCAGCGCTAACAGTGCGGTATTTGTAGTAATCGGTCATTCCTTGGTCAATGATATTCTGTGCAACAGCCTGACAGCCAATGCAACACATTGGCTGAGATGTATTGTCTATAACTACATGTGCGCTAAACCCAGCAGGCACACTTTCAAGACAATGAAAGCAATTTTTAGACATACTAAATACTACTTATAGTTAGGAGTAACTAAAACGGTGGTTGTGGTTGGTAAAGTGACACTTTCTTTCATTTTCCAACTAGCATCAACGGGTTCAATAAACACTGAGTAAGCACCAGCCGTGTAGCTTTCTAATAATGCAGTAAACTCTTGGTTTGCATTAGGCGTCAAGGTTGCTTCAAAATCGTGGGCTTTAATAGTACGGTGGAAAAATGACAATTTTAGTGCGTGGATGTTGCTCGTATCGCCTTTAGTAAATTTAAAGCTTACTCGCTCATCAGATACATTTAGGTCACCATGCAGATACAAGGCTTTTGCTTTATCAAACTTGATTAGTTCTAAGTTGATTGCTTTGCCTTTTTTATAGTAATCGTCCACAACCATATCTGGGCCGTTACCAATGGCTGTAATAAATAAACTAATGCAGCCAATAATTGCAGCTAGAGGGAAGAAGATTAAAAACCAAGGCCAAAAATTTTTATACCACGGAGTCGGTTGCATAGTTGCTCTAAAATTGATGAATGTGCAGCTATATTATAATAAATAAAAGAAAAAGACTAAAAAAAAGCCTCCGAGTGGAGGCTTTTTTGATCTGTATTAATCTATTGAAATAAAAAGATTAAAACTGAAACGTTTTGTTAACTTTATCGTTATTTTTCTTGCGATAAGCTGTAAACGTAAGCAGTTAATAGGTGAATTTTGTCTTCGCCTAAAATCTCTTTAAATGCAGGCATTACACCAGCACGACCGTGGTTAAGTGTTTCTTCAACAGCACGTTGAGAACCACCGTATAACCAAATGTTATCAGTTAGATTTGGTGCACCAAACGGTAGGTTATGCGCAACTGAGCCTTTACCATCTGCCCCATGACATGCTGCACACATAGCGAACTTCGCTTTACCTGCCTCAGCGTCTTTTTGGTTAACAGTACGACCAGAGAGGCTAAGTACGTAAGCGGTCATTTCTTTAACGCCTTGCTCGCCTAATGCATCACCCCAAGGCGGCATTGCTGCAACACGACCTAAAAGTAATGTTTCTCTGATTTTGTCAGGCGTACCGCCATATAACCAGTCGTTATCTGTTAGGTTAGGGAAGCCAGTACCACCACGAGCATCAGAGCCATGACATTGCGCACAGTTTTGAGCAAATAAGCGTTGACCAATTTCAACTGCTAATTGACCCTGCGTTTGTTCATGTTTAGTGCCATTTTCAAGAGCGATTTGCTGAGCTGCATCACCCGCTAATTTAGAGTCAACTAATTCTAAAACAGGGGTTTTTGCCAATTCATTAAAAATCGGACCAAAACGCTCTTCAGCAGCGCGGTATTCTGCATCTAGCTTTACAAAGCGGCCATCTTCTTTAGCATCAATGACTGCTTCTTTCGATTCAGTTAAAGAGGTAACACCTTGATTTGAGCTAGTCCACTTTGCCAAGCCTTCCCAATTACCTAAACCTGGGTAAGCTGCTAGGTAATAAACAGACCATACAAACGTTGCGAAGAACATGTAAGTCCACCATTTTGGTAGTGGATTGTTTAATTCTTCAATGCCGTCAAACTCATGTCCACAGCTTTCACCTTCTTTTACGCCTACATAGTTTTTTAAGTTCCAAACTAGTAGACCAAAGATAATGATTAAGCATGCAAGGGTTAATACAATAACCCATATACTCCAAAAGCTAGTCATTTCTCAGACCCCTTTTCCTCGTTAGAGAGTGTATTGTTGTGTTTTTTTTCATCTTCAAAGATGACATTAGCAGCGTCTTTAAAACGACTTTTACTACGCTTGCTATATGCCCATCCAACAATCACAATAAATAATACTAAAATTACCAGAGTCAAAATGCCTCTGTATGTCCCGTAGTCCATAATAATCTACTTCAAATGTGTGCCAAGTTGTTGCAAATAAGCAATAAGGGCTTGCATTTCTGTTGCACCTTTACCGTCATTCATTGCGTCAACTTTAGCAATGTCAGCGATTAATTCCTCGTCACTGCCATAACCTAAACCCGGGTGTTTTGGGTTTTCTGGGTTAATAGCAAACGTGTCACGGAAAATTTGTAGCTTTTTCAGAGTTAAGCTTGTATCGAGCGTGTTCTCTGCTAACCAAGGGAAGCCTGGCATATTCGACTCAGGAACCACAGCACGTGGATCAACTAAGTGCGCATAATGCCAGTCATCTGAGTAACGTTTACCTACACGTGCTAAGTCAGGACCAGTACGTTTAGAACCCCAAAGGAATGGGTGATCCCATACTGACTCACCCGCAACCGAGTAGTGACCGTAACGCTCAACTTCATCACGAAATGGACGAATCATTTGTGAGTGACAGTTAGCACAGCCTTCACGTACATAGATGTCACGACCTTCAAATTCAAGCGCGTTTAATGGGCGTAACCCATCAACGGGTTTAGTTGTGTCGTCTTGGAACATTAGCGGGGTAATTTCTACTAATGCACCAAAGCTGATTGCGAAAACAGTCAAGATAGCCATAAGGCCGATGTTTTTCTCGATAATTTCGTGTTTATTTTGCGAATTTTTATTGCTCATTATCTGACTCCGTTATGCTAACTGCGCTTGTTCATCAAGTTCTAGCGAGTTATTTTTCGCTGAAACTGTACGATAAACGTTATAAGCCATAACCAGCATACCTGCGACGATGAATACACCGCCTAAGAAACGCATAACATAGAAAGGATGAGAGGCTTCTAACGACTGAACAAAGCTGTACATTAATGTACCGTCAGAGTTAACTGCACGCCACATTAGGCCTTGCATTACACCTGAAATCCACATTGCAACAATGTATAAAACAACACCCACTGTGTGTAACCAGAAGTGTGTATTGATTAATTTAATGCTGTACATACGACCTTGCGAGAATAACGCTGGGATAAGGTGGTAAATAGCACCGATAGAAATCATTGCAACCCAACCTAATGCACCTGAGTGTACGTGACCTACAGTCCAATCTGTGTAGTGCGATAACGCATTTACAGATTTAATTGCCATCATTGGGCCTTCAAATGTCGACATACCGTAGAAAGACAATGAAACAACTAAGAAACGAAGTACCGGGTCAGTACGTAGCTTATGCCATGCACCTGAAAGCGTCATAATACCGTTGATCATACCACCCCAAGACGGTACAAATAAGATAATAGACATCACCATACCTAAGCTTTGCGTCCAATCAGGAAGCGCAGTGTAGTGAAGGTGGTGAGGGCCTGCCCAAATGTAAAGCGAGATAAGTGCCCAAAAGTGAACAACCGATAAACGGTATGAGTAAACTGGACGACCCGCTTGCTTTGGTACAAAGTAATACATCATACCTAAGAAACCAGCAGTAAGAAGGAAACCTACAGCGTTGTGTCCGTACCACCACTGAACCATTGCATCAACCGCACCGGCGTAAATTGAGTATGATTTGGTTAGTGAGACTGGAACAGCCATGCTGTTAACAATATGAAGTACTGCAACAGTAATAATGAAACCAGCATAGAACCAGTTAGCTACATAAATATGTGCTACTTTACGTTTAGCAATGGTGCCCATAAAGACGATAGCGTAAGTTACCCAAACAACAGCAATTAAGATATCGATAGGCCACTCAAGTTCTGCATACTCTTTAGAAGTAGAAATACCCATTGGTAAAGTAATGGCTGCAAGAACAATAACTAACTGCCAACCCCAAAAGGTAAAGGCGGCTAATTTATCTGAAAGAAGGCGCGTTTGACATGTACGTTGTACGACGTAATAAGACGTCGCAAAAAGAGCACTTGTACCAAATGCGAAAATTACTGCGTTCGTGTGTAACGGACGAAGTCGAGAGTAAGTTAACCATGGTGTGTCAAAGTTAAGTGCTGGCCAAGCTAGTTGGGCAGCAATTAGAACCCCAATACCCATGCCAACGATGCCCCAAATCACTGTCATAATAGCGAATTGGCGTACAACTTTATAATTGTACTCAGTTTGTGATGCTACTGTTTGGCTCATTTTCTGGCTTCCGCTGCAATAAATGCGTTTAGAAATGAATTACCCACTTGTTAAAGTAGGACCTACTATTATTCCAAAGTATACTATCTAAACCCCACAATATGTGGTTTTAAAGATAATAATCTCAAGAAATACTTGTTTTTTTTGCGGTTGAAATGATAAATTTTTTGGCCTTAAAAAGATAGGTCAATTGCGTAATAATATGACATCAATCAAACTTTATTAAGTTGCTGTCTATTTTTTGAGGTGATTTGTACCTTACTCGCTCACTAAAGCCGATAATCAACCAACTTGCCCTAATGATGGGCTCATATATTAAATATTTTGAGAACCTGCATGTATATGTATAAAGTGTGTTTACTTTCTTTTCTATTATTTTTACTAGGCTGTGACTTTTCTGGATCAACAACAACACCAAAAGTAAGCCAATCACAAACCGAGTGTAAAAATAACGCCCCCTGTATTTTTGCAAATCAAGTTAAAGTGTGGCTGAGCGAGGAAACCCTATCACCGGAAACACCGTTTTCAATTTATGCACAGTTACCGGCTGGCGTAACAATAACAGCGGCTAAGTTAGAGGGAGTAACTATGTATATGGGCTACATTCCGGTGCAGTTTACTAAACAGGGTCATATTTGGTTAGCAAATACTATGGTTGGGATTTGCTCAGAAAAAAATATGGTATGGAAGCTTGTTCTTACTACTGTCGATACAAACACCGCCACAAGCGAAAATGTTGAATACTTTTTTAACGTTACCTATTAAAGATATTCTATTCAGGTGCGGCTTTTAACTGTGCCATTCCCATAGCATTATAGTGGCAAAGCAAAATATCACCTATCTCACACTCAATAGTTATCTGCAGTTAAAGCACGTCAGTTAAAATAACCCCCCCTAGCAGAGCACAAGAAACCTATTTATCTTCAAGTTTAATAGCTTCAGTGCTGATGGGCTTACTTATTCAATTGTGCTCATACATGCAATAAAGTACCCATATCATTTATAGATGGGTTTATCTAATGGACCCACTTTGATGACAGTTTTTGCTTTAACTTGTAACCAGTCTGAAACTCTCAATACACATAAAATTTGCATGATTAAAACTTATAACAAAAAATTTCAGACTAAATAAACAATCTCCTTGCATAAATATGGTTAGTAATTAACACCTAGTTTTACCGTTTTAATAACGAGCTGTGATTAACATGTTAATTTTCCTATTTAAGGCACACTATCCCGATAATTACATTTAATTACAAACTCTACCCATTTGATTTCACCTGTGTTTTTTATGTGATTTGATTTGGTTTAGTATATGATTTATATGTGTTTTTATTCATTAACAATGAAACATACTGTAACCTTTGTTCCTTTCGTGGGACGCCCCAATTTGTGTAGATTGTAAAACACTCACCTGTTAAGTTTTCGTTCAGTTAAAGGCGCCTAAGTTGCTCCCGCTCACTCAAAATTCTCATAAAAGTGGGCATTACCAATTTAGGTAAATTTTTCAACAAGTAGGGTTCATCCATGAAAAAATCAACTCTTGGTTTAGCTGTAATTGCAGCAATCCCAATGTTCTCAAGTGTTCAGGTTTTAGCTGCAGACGAAGCAGCAAAGTCAATTGAAAAAATTCAAGTAACGGGCTCTCGTATCAAGCGTTCAGATATGGAAAACGCAAGCCCAGTTACACTTATCGGTGCTGATGACATCCAAGCTATGGGTGCAACAAGTATTGATAGCGTTTTACAAAAAATGACCGCTACAGGCGGTGCAATGACCAACCCTGGTGTTAATAATGGTTCAGGTGGTAATGCACGTATCGATTTACGTGGCTTAGGTGCTAACCGTACATTAGTACTTGTTAATGGTCGTCGTATGATTGCATCAGGTACTGGTGCAGCATCAACGGTTGATTTAAACACCATTCCAGTTTCAATGATTAAGCAAGTAGAAGTACTTAAAGATGGTGCATCTGCTGTATACGGTACTGATGCGGTTGCAGGCGTAGTAAATATTATCTTAAAAGATAATTTTGAAGGTCTAGACATGAACGTCAACACTGCAATTACAGGCGAAGGCGACGCAACAGAAAATTCTATAGATTTCACTGTAGGCAGCTCATTCGACAAAGGTAATATTGTTATCGGCATGCAGTACACTGACCGTGGTAAAGCATCTCAAGCTGATCGTGATTACTCAAACTGTCCAATTGCTGAAGGTGCAAACGGCTTATATTGTACAGGTTCTTCATACAATGAAGGCGGTCATATTTGGAACGGTAACGGTGAAAAAGGCACAACTGTAAACGCTAAAGGCGAAGATACAACAGTTTCTCTTATCGATGATAATGGTGTAACAGGGCGTGGTGGTGATTACCATCGTTATACTAATGAAGATGCTTATAACTACTCACCAGCAAGCTACCTTTACACGCCAATGGAGCGTTTAAACTTAACAGGTATCGCTACATACGAACTATCTGATGACACAAGCGTATTTGCTGAATTTACTTATACAAAGCGTTGGTCAGAGCAGCAAATGGCACCACAGCCAGTATGGTTTGATTTTGAGTACAATACAGAGAATATGGGTGACTCACTATTAACTCAAAGCTATGATAATCGTGTTGATTTAAATGGTGACGGCTACTTAGATAAAGATGCTGATGGTAACTACATCACACAAGAAACGAATTACAAAAATGGTGATGCAATTTCTTACGGTCGTCGTATGTCAGACACTGGCGCGCGTTACTTTGAACAGTCAGTTGATACTGTTCGTGCTGTAGTAGGTGCAGAAGGTTTTGTGGGTGATTATTCTTGGGACGTATCAGCTAACTTCGGTCGTAACGACTCAGTTGATAAGTTAAGTAATCTTCACAACATGGGTGCCATTCAGGATCAAATCACTGAAGGCAAATTCAACCCATTAGATCAAGCTGCATGGGTATCTGAAGATTTCCGCAAAAATGTTTACACAGAAGTTAACAACGGTGGCAGCCAATTATTCATATTAGCAGCGTCTGTTTCAGGTGAAATGTTTGAATTACCAGCAGGTTATGCTGCATTTGCAGCGGGTGTAGAGCGTCGTCAAGAAAAAGCATGGTTTACGCCAGATTCATTAACAGCGCAAGGCCTTGCAAACGACCCAATGGTTGAGCCAACTGCAGGTGGTTTTGATGTAAACGAAGCCTATGTTGAGTTCGCTATTCCTCTACTAGCTGATGCACCTCTTGCACAAAATGTTGAGCTAAGCGCAGCAATTCGTGCATTCGATTACAGTACATTTGGTTCTGATGAGACATGGAAACTAGGTCTTACTTGGAAAGTAAATGATGAATTAATGTTACGTAGTGTTGTTTCAACAGCTTTCCGTGCACCAACGGTTTCTGAGTTATATTCAGGTAATTCACCATCGTTTGATCAAATTGATTTCCCAGGTGCACAAGAACAAGCAGAAGTAACAGTCGGTGGTAATGATGCATTAACACCAGAAGAAGCTGATACTTTAACTGCCGGTATTGTTTATGAGCCACAGTGGTTTGATGGTTTCTCAATGACACTTGATTACTATGAGATTGACATTGAAAATGCGATCACACAAGTTGATAGTCAATACATTGTTGAACAGTGTCTAAATAACCCAGCAAATTCTAGCACAGCACTTTGTAAGTCAGCGGGTGTTTCAATGGATGCAACTGGCCGTGTTAAATTTAATAACCAGTTACAAAACGTAGGTTCTGAAAAAACATCGGGTGTTGATTTAAACCTAGCATACAGCTTTGAAGCTGCAGGCCTTAACTGGAAAGCAGGCTTAGACACAACATACTTAGAAGAGTATGTAGTTGCAGTAACGGGTTCTCCAGTTGATTACGCCGGTGTAATTACTTCTGGTACTGGTGGTTATGCAGATCTTAAGTCAAACCTAACCATTAATGTGTCAGGTGACAACTGGGATGCACAATACCAAATGCGTTACATCGCGGGTATGGATAGCTACGCATGTCTAAATAAAGACACGTGTTATGCACCTACAACACCATCAGTTATCTACAGTGACTTGAGTGGTAGCTACCTAGTAAACGATACTGTTTCTCTTTCAGCAGGTGTAAACAACTTGTTCGATAAACAGCCTCCTTACTACACTGGTAACAACGACTCAAACACTGACCCGTACACTTACGATGTGTTAGGTCGTCGTTTCTTTGCAAGCGTAAACGTTAAATTCTAATTTTAACTAATTAGAATTGCTAAAAGGCCTAGTTTTTACTAGGCCTTTTTTGTTGAACAAAATTAAAGAGGCACGTAAAATTGAATATCAGACCCTAGGAGGCATCATTGTTAAAGCAAGACGAAAATTTATCGTTTGTTATTGAACCGCAATTATCACCGCGTGCAGAGCAGCGTCTCGATCTTTATTTTTCTATCCCAAACGAGATGGGTATTAATGCACAAACCCTTAGCGAAGAGTCTTACTTTAATAACCAATTTAAATCTTTTGTAGCCTACAACGCTAATAATATCCACCTTCCATTGGTACGAAGCCGCTTTGTGAGTAAAAACAAAGGTGAGCAACAAGACTACCGACAAAATCTAAATTTATATTGTTATCAAGTACGCCTTGCTATTGATGCTGATATTAAAGATGCGTTAAAAATTCAAGAAAGCGATGAATTTTACCAACGTGCAATGGAGCTTTGCGAGCAAAGCCAAAGCCTACTTCGAAAACTCAGACGTTACACCCCAGATAACGAAAAGTTGATCCCGTTTTATACTAATGCTGATAACTACCTAAGCTGGCAAATTGAACAAACTTTTTTAAAGCTGCTTGATGAAGGCCCGCGTAGTAGCGATCACGCTAAAGAGCGAAATGACTTACTAAACTTTTGTAAGTCAGAGAGTGAGTATCGAGCAGAGCAGCAATATAATTCTGATTCAACACTTAAAGACGCCAATAGAATTACTAATAAGATGCGTTTACTCCAGCGTTTAATAGAGCATGGAGTGATTTTACAGCGCCAAACACGCTATCTTAATAGCTATTTAAAACGTTTGGTAAAAGGCTCTGTAACGGCCGTTATAATGGCTTTTGTAATGGTGGTTATTTTAAATGCGCGTTCTACCTTTACTGAAATAACCGCCTCATTGATTTTGATTTTAGGGGTTATTTACGGGCTGAGAGAAATATTTAAAGAAGATATTACCCGTATTATTTGGCGTGCTATTGTGCGAGGGCGGCCAAAATGGCGGTTTATTTTTAAAAACAGCATCACAAAAGATAAAGTGGCGAGCCAGTTTATTTGGTTAGAATACACCCGGTTTAAAAAAATCCCTAAAGAAGTGAGAAAAATTTTCTCCAAGCGTCGTCAACAAAATAAACAGGCGGCACAATGGCTGCATTTTGCTAGCGAAACACGGGTCAGTGCTAAAGAATTTTTGCCAGGCTACGATAGCTTGCAGCAAACACTGCAATTTAATCTTGCGCCATTTGCACGTTATTTAAAAAAGGGGGAGGGGAAACTCTACCATTTAGAAAATAATAAAATTTCTAAACAGGGAGTCGAAAGACGCTACCAATTAAATATGGTATTAGTTCTAACCGAATCTGATAATGCACTGTATCAACGCTACAAAATCACTTTAAATCGCAGTAAAATTGTCAATATAGAGCTGATTTACACCAGTGACGCTAAAAAAGAGGAATAACATACGTTATTCCTTTATTCCTTTATTCCTTTATTCCTTTATTTCTTAACCTTAACTAGCTTACTTATCTGTTAGCCCTTTTTTGCTGTATAGCGTTACTTTGTCTGATACTAAGGTAATTTCGATGTTTTTAGCGTCATCCCCCCAAGTACAGCTAGTATGCAGTGTTTTTTCTACACAATTATCAGCACTACCTAAAATGGCTTCAACTTCAGTTTTGCCCATTCCGATTTTAATTTTTTCGTAATTTTCCAAGCTTACTTTCGAACAAGCCGCAAGACTCAGTGCTGCAGCAATTATTAGTAGTTTTTTCATTGTTATTTTCCTTTGAGTAAATACCGTTAATGATTAAATTTTCGAATTTGTACAATCATCCCCAGTCGAGGGTGATCAAAGTAATGAATATCTTCGCTAAACACCCGTCTAAACTGTGAAAAACGGGCTGACTCTAGCTCTCCGTTGTCACGTTTTTCACTAATATCAAAGTGTGCATTAATGAATAAGTAATGGCGCAAGTGTATTTTAAATAGCCCATCTAATTCCCATTTCATTTCGGGAGATTGAGTTTCGATAAATAGTGGCTCAGGCGTATTTATCAAGCTAATAAAATCAGAATTGGCGTAACTAATCGCGGTGTTTATATTGTTCTTTAATTGGCTGCCTGCAAACAAGTGTATGTTAGGCGAACGTGATTTGCTCGCACCTTCAAATCGCCAACCGGTATGTAATAAAGGAGTAAGCCCTTTGCGGTTTAAAGCTTGACGTTGCGATTCGAACTGCAATTGCTCAGGGGCTAACAGGTAAGTTTGCTCCATCGTCTCTAGTGCTGGTGCCTGAGGGGTTACTGGTAGCACATCGTAACTCTTTATATAATCAATGCTGTCGTTACACGCTGCTGACTGTGGGTTTGAATTAACTAAGGTGTCAGCAAAGGTACGTGTTTGAAAACGCGGATCGCCGTTTATACACGCGTCCATTGCTTGGTTTTTATAAACTGGGCTTAGTAAATCTAAGGTGTTTTTATCTTCTAAGGCATCGTGCTTTAAGCTAAAGTCTTCTTGTAGATATGGGGCAGGGCGTTGTTTAAATATCAATACCTCTACTTCAAACCAGCGCTCTGCAAATGCAGTACTGCTGAACAAGCAGCATAAAATAACCAGCGATTTTTTCAGCAACATTAATGGCTAACCTTTTTTTCGAAATCTGCAATCATAGCAGTGATCATTTTTAAGCGTTCACGGGCATTTGCCTCGCTAATGACAAAGCGTAATTTATTTGCGCCATCCATCTTGTAGATATGCGGCGCACTTTGTATCAAACCAATAATGAAGCTAGGATTAACCTTAGTATTTTGACTAAACTCAAAGTAACCCCCTTTCGGGTTAGCTTCAATTTTTGTTATGCCTAAATTACTCGCCTGCATTTTTAGTTGTTGTAAGCTAAACAAGTTTTTAGCTGCATCGGGTAATAAACCAAAGCGGTCTATCAATTCAACTTGCAGCTCATCAATATCAGCAAGACTAGCACAACTTGCTACACGCTTGTACATACCTAAACGCGCGTTAACATCGTGAATATAGTCATCTGGCAACAGAGCCGGTAGCTTTAAGTCTACTTCTGTTTGTTTTTGTAATAGATTTTCAAGAGTTGGCTCTTGACCATTTTTAAGTGCGTTAACGGCCTGTTCAAGCATTTCCATATACAAATTAAAGCCAATGGTCTGCATTTGCCCTGATTGATCATCCCCTAATAGCTCACCCGCACCACGAATTTCTAAATCATGAGTTGCTAAGGCAAAGCCAGCGCCTAAATCTTCTAATGAGGCAATCGCGTCTAAACGTTTTTTCGCATCTTTAGAGAGTGCCTTAGGGTTACCGGTAAGTAAATAAGCATAGGCTTGGTGATGGCTTCTACCTACACGTCCGCGTAATTGGTGTAGTTGAGCAAGACCAAGTTTATCGGCTCTATCCATAATTATGGTGTTTGCTGTGGGCACATCAATACCGGTTTCAATGATTGTGGTACACACAAGGACATTGTATTTTTGATGATAAAAGTCGGTCATTATCTGCTCAAGCTCTTGCTCTCGCATTTGCCCATGTGCAGAGGTTACTGTTGCCTCAGGCACCCATTCACTAATTTCTTGAGCGACACGTTCAATGGTTTCTACGTTGTTATGTAAAAAGTATACTTGGCCGCCACGTTTAATTTCACGCAGTACCGCTTCGCGAATAAGCTCTTCGTCGCGTTGGCGTACAAAGGTCTTAACCGCTAAACGTTTAGCCGGTGGAGTGGCAATAATTGATAAATCGCGCATGCCACTCATCGCCATGTTTAATGTACGCGGAATAGGCGTAGCGGTCAGAGTGAGTATGTCTACATCAGCTCTCAGGGCTTTAATTTTTTCTTTTTGACGAACCCCAAATCGGTGTTCTTCATCAACAATTAACAGGCCTAAATCTTTAAAGTTGATATCTTGTTGAATCAATTTATGAGTGCCAATAACCACATCTAGCTTGCCATCACTCATTCTTTCAAGGGTTTCTTTTTGCTCTTTGGTCGAATTAAAACGCGACAGCACACCCACTTCAATTGGAAAATCAGCAAAGCGGTCTTTAAAATTATCGTAGTGTTGCTGAGCAAGTAGGGTGGTAGGGACTAAAATAGCCACCTGCTTATTATCGTTAACTGCTACAAAGGCTGCACGCATAGCTACTTCGGTCTTACCAAAACCTACATCACCACATACTAAGCGATCCATGGCTTGTTTTGACTGCATGTCACCAAGCACCGCTTCAATGGCGTTACGTTGATCATCCGTTTCTTCAAACGGGAAGCTATCGCTAAATTGGCGATAAGCTTGGCCATCAAGCGTAAACTTATTACCAGGCTTAGCTTGGCGTTGTGCATATATGTCGAGTAACTCTGCGGCTACATCACGTACTTTTTCGGCGGCGCGCTTTTTCGCTTTATCCCAGGCATCAGAGCCGAGCTTATGCAGTGGCGCACTGGCCTCTTCACCGCCGGAGTAACGACTAAGCATATGAAGTGCCGATACCGGCACATAAAGCTTTGCTTCACCTGCATAAGTAATAGTTACAAATTCAGTCACCACACCGGCGGCATCAATCGTTTGCAGCCCTTGATAACGGCCCACACCATGGTCAAGGTGCACAACCGGTTGACCTTCTTTAAGCTCTGCTAAGTTACGAATTAGTGCGTCTTGGCTTGCTTCATACTTGTGCTTACGACGTCTGCGTTGTGATACTTTGATCCCAAGCAATTCTTGCTCGGTAATAATGCTCAAGCTTGGTTTAGTACTAAGCACTACACTTTGCTCAAGCGGACTGACAATTAAACCAACGTCATTACTGCTGTTGGTAAACTGCTCAAAACTATCAAATTCTTTAAATTTTAAGCCGCTAGGTTTTAATATACTCAGTAATGATTCGCGTCGACCGTCCGACTCAACACTGATGACAACTCGGCCTTTTTTCTTTTTTTGTTCTGCCACATAATTTATAAATGCATCGTAGGGTTGATGTTGTTTATGATCGATGCGTACATTGGGCAATTCATTAACTGCGAGGTTTTTATTACCTGCTTTGGTGCCTAGCTTTGCTTGCGATAGGCGAATGCGGCCATAATTGCCTAAATTGGAAAACAGCTCATTAATTGGCTGATATAATTCATCGGGCGGTAATAGTGGACGCAGAGGATCTACACGGCGGTTCTCATAACGCACATTAACATCGTGCCAAAAGTTATCCGCTGCATGCTCTAAATCCCCTAACTGCATGACGGTTGTTGAGTCAGGTAAGTAGTCGAATATGGTTGCTAAGCCTTCAAAAAACAGCGGCATGTAATACTCTATACCTGCTGGCCAATTGCCTTTACTGACCTGCATGTAGACTGAGTCTTGCTCAGCACTTGCGCCAAATTTTTCACGATAGCTTATTCTGAAACGTTCAATATCTGATTCGTTAGTAGGGAACTCATGAGCAGGCAGTAGCTCAATTTTGTCTACTTTTTCGTCTGAGCGCTGAGTTTCCACATCAAATAAACGGATGGTATCTAGCTCATCATCAAAAAAGTCGAGCCTAAATGGATGCTTACTCCCCATGGGGTATAAATCAACAATAGAGCCGCGTATGGCATATTCGCCATGTTCCATGACTTGTTGCACATGTAAGTAACCCGCTTGCTCTAAATTTTCTCGCAGGGCATGGGTGTCTAATCTATCGCCTACTTTAAAATTCAGCGTTGAGCCGTATATAAATGATGCTGGTGCAGTACGCAGCATCAAGGTTGATACCGGCACAATGAGCACGCTTTGTTGCTCTTTTTTCAGTGTATTGAGTGTTGCTAAGCGCGCTGAAATAATATCTTGGTGGGGAGAGAAGTGATCATAAGGCAATGTTTCCCAATCTGGAAAAACCATCACTGGGTTATCAGGCAGCAAGTACTCTAATTCTGTTTCAAGGCGCAGAGCACTTGGAGTATCAGGGGTAACAATTAACACCAAGTTATCTTGCTGTTTTACACCTTGTGCAATAGCAATGCTTAAGCCACTGCCTAAAAGTTCGCCCCATTGAATTTTATCTTTTTGAGATTTTACCCAAGGCAAGGCTGCCCATTGCTCAAACGCCATTAATTACTCCATTAAATTAGGCTCTTAACGAGTAAGAGCCACATTATTATTTAGTCACGGTAAATTTTTGTTAAATCTTGATAATGATCAATTCTACGGTCGCGTAAATACGGCCAGATACGTCTTACGTTCTCGCTGCGTTTTTGATCAAGTTTTACCATTAATATTTGTTCATTTTGGTTATCAGCCTCTGCCAACATTTCACCTTGAGGGCCTGCAATAAACGAGTTGCCCCAAAATTGAATACCGTCACTTTGACCGCTCGGGTCGCGCTCAAGGCCAACACGGTTACAACTAATCACCGGAACGCCATTAGCAACCGCATGCGCTCGCTGTGAAATAACCCAAGCATCTTTTTGGCGGGTTTGCTCGTCTTTATCATCGCGAGGGTCCCAGCCAATAGCTGTTGGGTAAATTAAAAGCTCAGCACCGGCCATTGCCATTAAACGCGCGGCTTCAGGAAACCATTGATCCCAACATACCAGTACACCTAGTTTACCTACTGAGGTTTGAATAGGCTCAAAGCCTAAGTCCCCAGGAGTAAAGTAAAACTTTTCATAAAACCCTGGGTCGTCTGGAATATGCATTTTACGGTATTTACCTGCAATGCTGCCGTCTTTTTCAAGCACCACGGCGGTATTGTGGTAAAGGCCCGTAGCACGTTTTTCAAATAATGACGCTACAATCACAATACCAAGCTCTTTGGCGAGTTCACCTAAAATATTACTACTTGGGCCTGGTATTGTTTCGGCCAAATCAAATACATCAACGTCTTCGGTTTGGCAAAAATATAAACTACGGTGTAATTCTTGAAGTACAACAAGTTGCGCGCCTTTACTTGCTGCATCGCGAATGCCCGCAATTGACTTTTCAATGTTATGTTCAGCGTTGTCACTGTTGCTTTGTTGCACTAAGGCAACTGATAAATGTGCAGGGCTTGTCATTGTGCTGCTCCAGCTAAAAATCCACGGGGTAATTGCATTGTAATGCAGTGAAGACTGCCAAATTGCTCAATAATAGGTAAACAATTTACACCAATAATTGTGTGCTCTGGGTATGCCTTTTGAACTTGCGTTAAAGCGCGTTGGTCGCTTGCATCGTCATAAGTAGGCACTAATACCGTATTATTAATAATTAAGTAATTTGCATAGGTGGCGGGTAGACGCGTATTTTCATCATCATACACGGCTTTTGGCCACGGTAACTCAATTAGCTTATATGGGGTGTTATCAGCGGTTTTAAAGCTTTTTAGTTGTTTTTCCATGGCATCTAGCGCGCTAAAATGCTCATCGCTTTCATCGTCACATTTTACATACACAAGGGTGTTATTAGGCGCAAAGCGCACTAGCGTATCAATGTGGCTATCGGTGTCGTCACCCGCTAAATAACCATGATCAACCCATAAAAAACGTGTTGCCCCTAAGTGCGCTTTTAAAAGAACTTCTATGTCACTTGGCGTTAAATTAGGGTTACGATTTTTATTCAGTAAACACTCGCTGGTTGTTAGCAATACACCGTGTTCATTTATTTCAATACCACCGCCTTCAAGTACCATATCGAGGGCTTGATACTGGTTGTTTATATTGCTTAGCTGTTTAACTAATATGTGATTTATTTGATTATCAAGGGCACTTTCAAACTTATTACCCCAGCCATTAAAGGTAAAGTCGTAGACTTTTAGTTGCTCTGGCTTTTCTATAGCGCTACACGTAAGCGGGCCATGGTCACGCGCCCACGTATCGTTAGTAGGAGTAACAACAAAATATACACGGGTCTGCTTAATACCAGCATCATTTAGTAATGAGTTTATGTGGGTTTTTAATGCCTCATCATGAGCAACAATCACTAAGGCTTGTTTCGCAGTAATATGTTTTGCAAGTTCAATATAAACGGGTTCAACACGCGCTAAATTATCAGCCCAATCGGTATTTTTGTGTGGCCATGTAAGCATAACTGCATCTTGCTCGGCCCATTCAGGTAAAAGTCTAAAGTTCATGGATTTTTAATACAAATAAAGATGGGGCTAGTTTAGCAGTTCAATTACGGCTAAGTCACTTTTAAATAAGTGTTTGAACTACAATTTAAAGCGGTAAATAAACACTGGTGTTACTCGTTTGGACTCTCTTTCGCTTTTTCAAGTTGCTGACGCTTTTTAAGCTGGCGTGTTTGCGCATGTAAACTGGCTCTAACAACCAGCTCTTGATCACTGTCTCTTATTGATACAAAGAGCAGGGTATATTGGTAATGCTCATTGTCTTGTTTTTCTATAGCAACGACTTCGCTATAACAATACACTGCAGAGGCTTCGTGTTGTAAAAACAGTTTGGTACGAAATTTCTGACCTAATGTGTACAAATGTTCACTGATAAACTTAATTCCGCCACCGCCATAACTATCGCAATAAATAGAGTTATCTTCAGGTTGTTCAGAAGCTAAAATATGGCTCATGATCAAATCTATTTTGCGCGATTGGGCTTGTAAAAACGTCGTCAGTTCTTGGGCAATATCTCCTAAGTTACGCAAAGGACCCAAGGCGCTTTGATCTAAACTACTGACTTCGTTAGCGAGTTTAAATAAAGGCGGAATGTCTGCGTCTAGTTCAGCCAAGCTTTTTGGTACCACTGCGTCATCTACAGCAAATAGATTGACGCGATTGCTTTCTTCAATTTGAAAGTAAAGCTCAAAATCAGCTAATTTTTGATTATTCATTTGTAACTCCTAACCTCTATCCGTTAATAGTAGCGTTGCGATTAGTAAATTACTACACAACAAACCAATAAAAATAAGCTAAATAACTGTTTGGCTTCACTATAAAAACGCTAGGGGTGCTACTTTTTATACAGCCATAATGATTAAAAGCATAATAAACATTCATACATTTATACTGAGTATGTATGTTAGCAACTAATAAATAACCAATAATTAACAAAATGCCTTGTAATTAACCTTAAAACTCGTAATCTTACGGTAATAATAATAACAAGGGACTACCCACGTGGCTCAAGGACTTAAATTGGCCAGTACTTTCTCAGACATATCTACGCAATTACGGCGCTTTGTGTCTAAAATCGTATTACCTGACGATGTTGATGATATTGTTCAAGAAACCTTTGTTAAAAGCTATGAAGCAGAGCTAAAACAAGATATTCAATACACCCGCAGCTATATGTTAAAAACAGCTAAGCACCTCGCCTTGAATCATATAGCTAAATGGGATAATAAATTTAGTACTCCTTTGAATCACGAAACTGAACTTCCTAAATTGCTCAAATCAATGCAATTAGAAGATGAATACACCTCCAAAGAGCGTTTTTTACTATTTTGTCGAGCTACTGAGCAATTAAGCCCTGTGGTAAGAAAGTGTTTTATATTAAAAAAAGTATATGGGATGAGCCAAAAAGAGATCGCACAGCAAATGCAGCTAAGTCAAAGCACGGTAGAAAAGCACATTGCTAAAGGACTATTAAACACCATGCTGTATATGCGCGAGCAAGCGCAAGATGAGAGTGAGCATGGGCAACAAAGTGCGAGCATTGTGAGGGCAGTAAAATGAATAACATCCATCAATTTACTTCAAAAGAATTAATCTTAGAAAAAGCATCGCTATGGATAAGCGCGATTGATCGTGGCTTAAGTACACAAGAGCAAGAGCAATTTAAACTATGGATGCTACAAAGCACCGCTCATCAAAATGCGGTATATGAGTTAGCGCAACTGTGGGACGACTTAAGTGTGCTTAACGAACTTAGCGTATTGTTTCCTAATAAACACTCAGCTGGCATTAAAACCAAGCCTGCCTATGTATATGGTATTGCAGCAAGTATTATTGCAGCCTTAATGATGTGCAGCTATTTTTTGATAAACATTGATAGCAACTTTAACCAAAATTTAGCTAAAGTAAATTATACAAAAATTTATAAAACAAAGGTTGGCGAGCAAGCAACCTATGTTTTACCAGATGGCACAATAGTTCAGCTTAATACCAATAGTTCATTGGAAGTAGCTTATAGCCAAGGGCGCAGACAGTTATTACTAAGCCGTGGGGAAGGACGTTTTAACGTAGCTAAAGATGCATCACGACCATTTAGTGTGATGGCGGGTGACAAAAGCTTTACCGCACTTGGTACAGTCTTTAATGTGCAGCGCAATACCTCATCAGATCTCGAGTTGGTAGTCACTGAAGGTAAAGTGATGATCACCGATCCTAGCGTTGCCGTTAATACTGACGATTTTAAAGCGTATCAGCAAGCTGATAACAGCAATCACGAAATCCGCCAGATCAATGCCAATATAGTGATATCGGGTGAAAAAGCTATTATTGAACAGAGCGTAACTAAACCAATTACACAATTATCGGTTGATGACGTACAACGCGATTTAGCATGGCAAAATGGCATGTTGATATTCAATGGCGAGCAACTGGTTGATGCCTTAAACGAAGTTAGCCGTTATACCGCCACGCGATTTGAACTGTCATCTGATGAATTAGCGCGTATTAAAGTGGCTGGCGTGTTTAAAGCGGGTGATGTCGCAGGGCTTTTAGAGAGCTTACAAAATAATTTTTCAATTGAGCATGAGCGTTTAGGCGAGCATGTTGTTAGTTTAAAATATCAAAAAAAGTCATAGGTAATGGTAATGAAAATCACGCCATTGTTAATCAATGTTACTCATAAGGGTTTAAAAAGTAATTTAAAGATTAAAAAAATGATAAAAACCTATAGAGGATTTTTGTTTGCTAACTGTTTATATAAGTTGCGCAGTAACCATATGTGTTATTTAAGCCCGTTGGGACTCGTTGCACCGCTGTTTTTTAGTATCAGTGTGCACGCGAGTCAAACTGAGGGGCAAATGATGCAGTTTGATATAAAAGCGCAACGAGCAGACAAAGCCTTAATTGAATTTGCCAAGCAAACTGAACAAACAGTGGTTTTTTCGTACGAACTTGCTAAACAGTACCAGGCAAATTCGTTATATGGATTTTATTCTCAACTCGATGCGTTAAACGCATTGTTAGCTGAGACTGAGCTCGATGCGGTTGTTGATCAAAATGGTTTACTGAGTATTAAACTCAAACAAATCAATAGGAAAGATAACAACATGATGAAGCTTTCAGGAGTTAGTGCTGCTGTATTACCTGCTTTACTTGCAGTTAATTCACAAGGAATAAATGCCGCTGAACAAAGCGCAGAACAAAACATCGAAAAAATTGCTATTGTAGGTAGTCGTGTCGCAGGACGCTCAGTTGAAGACTTACCTGTCCCCGTTGATATTTTAAGTGCAGAAGCACTCGAAAATACCGGTCAAACTGAAGTTGGCCGCATGCTTCAAGCTATCGCACCTTCTTTTAACTTTTCAAGTTCATCTATTAGTGATGGTACTGATGCATTAAGACCCGCAACCTTACGTGGCCTTGGCCCGGATCAAACATTGGTATTGATCAATGGTAAGCGTCGTCATCAAGCCAGTATTATCCACATTAATACTTCTGTTGGTCGTGGTACTGCGGGTACTGACATGAATGCGATTCCAGCCTCAGCCATTAAACGTATTGAAGTACTGCGCGACGGCGCTGCGGCTCAATATGGTTCGGATGCAATTGCCGGTGTTATTAATATCGTGCTAAAAGATGGCAGCGAAGGTGGTAAAGCGGCCGTTAACTACGGTGAGTACTCTGAAGGTGATGGCGAAACCGTTAATATCGACTTTAATAAAGGCTTTGCTTTAGGTGATAACGGTTATTTAAATACAACTATTAACTACCGTGATCGTGCACCAACTAACCGTGCAGGCCTTCATGGCTCATGTCAGTTCTATGGCTGTACTGAACTTTCTGATGGTACCTTGCTTGCAGGTGATCCACGCGAATTAACCGCACCGCGTGATACATTCAGAATTGGTGATGCTGATTCACAACAATTTGGTTTAACAGTTAACACCGGCTACGAATTAGGAGCGGGTGAACTATACGGTTTTATTACCTATTCAACTCGTGATAACGAATCAGCAGCATTTTTCCGCCATAATGCTAATGCAGGTGGTAACCCGGTACTTCAAGATGGCGATGCAACTATCCCAGCTGGTTTTTTACCTAAAATAAACACCACGATTGACGATATTTCATATAACTTTGGTTATAAAACTGAATTTGATAACGACTCAAGCTTAGACTTATCGTACACCTATGGTGAAAACAGTATTGACTACACGACTAGCGATACTATTAACGGCTCTTACGCGAATTTTTTACGTTATGATCAAGGCCTAAGTGCAGCAGATATTCGCGCCACGATTCCACGTCAAGGTTACGCTTATGGCATGGAGCTATCACTGCAAACGATTAATCTTGATTTTACTCAAAATTTCGATGATTACTCATTGGCAATGGGTGCTGAAATTCGTACCGATGAGTACCGAATTTTAGAGGGTAGTGAATACGCATATCGTGATTACGATACCAACAACGGTGTTAATATTTATGATGGACTAAGCGGTGGTGTTGGCAGCGAAAACGCATCCGGTGGCACACAAGGCTTTGGTGGTTCATCGCCAGCATCGTCGGTTGATGAGTCCCGTGATGTGATCTCGTTTTACTTAGACGCTGAAGCTTACGTTATTGAAGATGTGATTATCTCAGGGGCGTTACGTTACGACAATTACAAAGGGTTTGGCGATACAGTTAATTTTAAACTAGCCGGTAACTGGTCAGTAACCGAAGATATTTCACTTCGTGGTGCGCTAAGCTCAGGCTTTAGAGCACCTTCAATGCAACAGTTGTATTTTAACAACATCAGCACACAGTTTGTTGTAGGCCCTAATGGTAACTTAGTGGCTGAAGAAGTGGGTACCTTTAGAAACGACTCAACCCTTGCCCAAAGTTTAGGTATTCCTAAGCTCACAGAAGAGAAATCTCAAAACCGTAGTTTAGGTATCGTTTATAACGTAAGCGATAATATTAATGTAACCCTAGATTACTACTCAATCGATATTGACGATCGTATTGTAATTAGTAATCGCTTAGGTAAAGGCTTATCAAGCAGCCTTGATGCCGCGTTACTGAGCTCGGGTGCAGGTGCAGGGCAGTTTTTCTTAAATGGCGCTGACACTGAGACACAAGGTATCGACTTTGTGGCTACATGGAATACAGAAGGCCTAGGTGGCACGCTTGATTTTACTTTAGCGGCTAACTTTACCGAAACCGATGTGGTGTCTCTATTTACACCAGCAGGCTCTGGCCTTGAAACCGTGCCAGTCGATGATGTGTTTTCTGATCAAGAAATTTCTATTATTGAAGAATGGCAACCAGAAGATCGAATTAACTTAAGTGCACTTTATCGTCGCGACGACTGGACCGTAAACCTATCGCTTAACCGTTTTGGTGAGTACACAGTTGAAGATGGCGGCCGCCAGACTTACGGTGCTGAAATTTTAACGGATATTAAAGTAAACTATTTTGTGACTGATGATTTATCGGTAAATATTGGCGCAAATAACTTATTTGATGTTTACCCAGATGAAAACACCATAGGTAATTCACGTTCAGGCACAATTGTGGATGCTCAAGGTAATACTATTGTCAGCAGTGACGGGGTATTTAAGTACTCACGTCGTTCAGCGCCATTTGGCTTTAATGGTGCTTACTACTACGTAGGCGCAGAGTACCGCTTTTAATAAGGGTCTGTTGACCTTTTTGGATTAAAATTTGTTCAAACTAGGAGCGGTTTAATCGCGGCGCGAGGTTTGTAACCTAGTGGGCTAAGTAAAAACCGAGCAACAAAGAGTAAATCGCCCCTAGGCAGAACCCTTCGGGCAGCGCCTGTGTGGTATTGATGCAGCGTTATCGCCTATTTATGGGGAATAACCACACCACATAGGCTCTGTCTTGCCTAAATACCAAACAGACTGCTGCAAATTCAACCTTAAAAGGTAAACAGACCCTAATAACTCTCCTATTGTTATTTAACAACCAAAGGGCCGTCAGGCCCTTTTATCGTTTTTAAACTTAATGTTTTTGCATTTTACTCATTTCTGCATGGCAGCTTTGCATGGTAAGTAATACCTTTGATAGCGCAGCTTCACAGTCGTGGGACTGAGGCTTTTTCAACGCTATTTTTATTTCTTCTAAGGTTTTATCTTCCACTTCCTCAAGCTCTTTAACGTATATTTGATCGTTATCGTTAGTAAATTTACTGATCAAAGCGGTGAATGCTTGGCGTGCTTCTACAACAAACGACGAGCCATCTTCGCGTTCACCCTGCTGATTAATTGCATAAGGTTGTAAACTCTCCACACAGACTTTACGCGCGTCAATCATACGTTGAAATAGGGCACCTATTGCGGGGTCTTGTATTTTATCTTGTGCTTTTTGGTAAAAGTCGATGCCGCTATTCATTACTTGGATAATGTCGGTAATATGATTTATTTCTTGTCCTTGATGGGTGCTCATAATAATGACCTCTGTTAATTTAAAATACAGTCATTACCAAGCAAGCGCTATTCCAAACAAGCTTTATTTTTAAGTTTTTGTATTTTATGGCTTTTAATTGTTTTTGACGGGGAGGAAGGCTTGCTAACCAAGCGCTAGCAAGCAAATTTTACATAAAGGTATGTAAGAAGGTTATTTTAGCTCATCCGCTACTTCAGCTACTTTTTGGCGTAACCAAATATGGCTAGCATCTCTGTGTAATAAAGGGCTCCATATCATATCAAGTTCAAATGGCGGAATAGGAAAGGGTGGCTCAAGTATTTTAAGCCCAGGATCGTCTACATAAATATTAGCTGCCTTTGAGGGCAAAGTCGCAACTAGGTTTTTCTCTTTCGCTAAATGAATAGCGACATGGTAGTTACGAGTAAAAGTGGCAATATTTCGGTGTTTACCAAAATGCGCCAGTGCTTCGTCAACCCAGCCCAGCTTTTGCACATCTTTAGGATCCATCCCTACACCCACACCAAAACCTGTCTTACTTACCCAAATGTGGCGAGCTTTTAAATAGCTGTCTAGACTAAAGTTTTCAATAATAGGGTTGTCGGATTTGACTAAACAGCAAAAGCTATCTTTCCAAATACGTTTATGATGAAACGACTGTGGTAAATTTTCAAAGCGGTTAATCGCCATATCTACTTTACCGTTTTCAACATCGTGAAAGGTTACATCACTGGGAGTTAAAATATCTAAGGTGGTGTCGGGCGCTTCTTCGTGTAGTTTACCTAATAAACGCGGTGCCATGGTACTGGCTGCGTAATCACTGGCCATGATCCTAAATACCCGTTTGCTTTGTTTAGCATCGAACTCACGATTAGGTGCCAGTGTTTCTTCAAGGGTCATCAAAATACCACGAATGACAGGCTGTAGCTCAATAGCACGCTCGGTCGGTACCATGCCATCGCTGGTACGTACTAAAATAGGATCATTAAAAAGGTTTCGTAGGCGTTTAAGTCCGTTACTCATGGCCGGTTGAGTAATACTAAGCTGGTTTGCAGCACGAGTAACATTACATTCGCGCAGTAATGTATCGAGGTAAACCAGTAAATTTAAATCTATTTTACTTATATTCATTGTGTGTCCTTAACGTTTACCAATAATGGATAAAACGTTGTGCTGTAGGATAGGGATAAATATGACTCACCTTTCCATTTTTTATATTTTGTTGTGCTTGTTTCCAAAAGTTCACATCAAGTAATTCAGGGTGCGTGCTAGTTAAAAATTGTTTATATGTTGGGTTAGGCATTACAAAAGTACATAGCTGCTCTGGAAATACATCTTGAGGAGCAACCGAGTAACTTTGTTCGTCCATTAAATAATCGTCATAACTTTTTGCTTTGGGTAGTGCTCTAAAGTTCATGTCTGTTAAATATTGCACTTCGTCGTAATCGTAAAAAATAATACGTTTGTGCTTACTTACACCAAAGTTCTTTAACAACATGTCACCGGGGAAAATATTCACGGCAATCATTTCTTTGAGTGCTTGACCATACTCTTCTATGGCATCGGCGGCACTTTTTTCATCTGCATTTTCTAAAAACAGATTAAGCGGTGTCATGCGTCTTTCAATATATAAATGTTTTATAATTAACCAGTCACCTTCAATAACCATTGATGATCCAATGGTTTTATGTAACTGCGCTAACAAGTTACTATCAAAACGCGCTAAAGGAAATACGACGTTTGAATACTCTATAGTGTCGGCCATTCGCCCTACACGGTCGTGGCTTTTAACCAATTGATAGCGTTTTAATACGGTATCGCGACCAAATGGCTTACTTTCACCAAATTTATCTTTGATGACTTTAAATACATAGCCAAATGAGGGCAGAGTAAATACCATCATCACCATACCTGGGGTGCCAGGTGCAATGGTAAATTCGTCATTAGAATGGGTTAAATGATTCAAAAACTCACGGTAAAACTCAGTTTTTCCTTGTTTATGAAAACCAATCGCATTGTAAAGCTCGGCTAAGGTTTTATTCGGCATCAGTTGGTTTAAAAACCGCACTAACGCGGAAGGGGCGTGAGTTTCTACCATAAAGTAAGCGCGTGCAAAGCCAAAAATAACCCGCATTTGCGACGACTTAGTCAGCAGGGCATCAAGATATAACCCCTGATCTTCATGGTGAAGTACCGCAATGATAAAAGGTTGAACGCCACTTTGCGATACAACACGCCCTACAATATACGCGGCTTTATTGCGGTAGAACGGCGTGTGTAATATATCAAAACGCATTTGCCAATGCTGGTGGTGAGTATCGGGGGCCTGCTTATAAAACGCTTTAACTAATAAACGAATATCGCGCTCAAGATTGACAAAATCGGCTTTAAAATCAAAGTGGTTAATGATTCGTTTAATGGTTGGTTTTAAACCGTCCACTACAGGGAAGTAGCTTCTGTATTCAGCTTCTACAGGCACTGAAGGCGCATCTTTGAGTGTTGCTTCAACAAAAATAAAATCGTTATGGAAATAGCGGCGGTGGTACAGGCGGCAAAATACGGAGTTATAAAATGTCTCAGCAAGCTCAGCTTGCGGATGAAAACATAAAAAATGCTGGTAAATTTTCTTTACTTCAAGCCATAAGCTTTCGTTTAGCTGGTCTGTTTGCTGGCGTTCACGTAAGGTTTTTGTGGTTTCGTTAACCCGATCATCGTAATAACTAATACGCAAGCGGCTAATATCATTAATTGCTTGCCAATCTCTTTTAGCAAACGCATAGGGCGCTTTTGCTGTTGTTCTTTGAAACAGCAAGTAATGTTTTTTAAATCCGGTTAAAATTAATTCAGCAATTTGGCGTGGTTGCATCAGTACTCCTTAATTGACGCCTTTAGGTGTTTAGCAAAGTGCAGGTGGATACCATTTAAATTGTAAAAGGTGGTTAAAAGAAGTTGCACCACTAAACACGCATTAGAGTTCGAACTCTACGGTTGTTAAGGGTATGTTATTTTATGTTTAAAACCAAGCTAATTAAGATGATATTTATTTAAGTTAATTAGTGGCTGATTGGTAGGCATCAATCTTTTTTTGTAATTTTTTAATTCGCTTTTCAATCAACTTTTTATCTTTTTTATATTGCTTATCTAAGCTTTTTTGTGTCTTTTTAATATCTTTACTAATTCGTTTTTTGTCTTCCGCACTCAATATATGATTTAAGCGCTGTTGTTGCTTAAAATCAGCTCTGTCTTTTTCTCGTGTAAGAATGGCGAGTTTATGCTGGTTACTGCGCAGCTCTGCCTCTAAGTTGGTAATTATGGTGTCGCGTTCAAGTTCGTTTAACTGCTGGGTGTAGTTTATTTCTTCACCTGTCTGTTTAGGCTCAGTGGAAGTTATTTTATGCATGGTTGCATTGTTACTACAGGGAAATTGTGAAAATGTCGTTCCTTTTGGAGTAACGCATTTGTAGTAGGTGGTTTGAGCTAATGCGAAAGGGCTAAAACAAAAAAGGCAGACAATAATGATCAGATTAATAACGTTGAACATAATGATTATCCTTTGCATATTCTGATCGAGTTAATAATTTTTAATGCTAAAAACTATAACCTAGCTTGGGGGGATAGCAAGTGCAAAGGAATAAAAATAGAAAATCAAGCGAGCCAGTGCTAATAACCCGCTTGAACTATCAGGTGCTATTGAGAAAAAGTTTTGAGCTTTTTAATACTGTGTACTAAAAACGGAATATCAAGTCCTTGTTCAATTGAAAACCCTTCAGCTGCGGAAATATTTCTAAAATTTCCGTCACGATCAATTAGCGTAATTCTATCTTTTTTATAAGCTATCACGACACCTTGTGAGTAATTAACGCCAATGTTATTACTTTTACTGTATAAGTTTTTACCTAACATTGTCTGCTCTGCAAGGGCATTACAGTTTAAATATTGGCCAAGGGCAGTAGCAATAATATCACTCGGCTGAATTAAGCCGTTCACTTTAGAAATAAACTTATCTGAGCTATATAGCGTTGACGTAGTCACTATTTCATTACTGTTTTGCGACACACTAAATGCAAAAAACTCAGTAGCATCATCGCGTACAGTCGCGCTTTCATTTGCTTTGATAACCCTGATTGTACTGTCTTTGTGTGCTTGCTCGTTAATAAAGCTCAGCTCATCAATACCGTATACTTCTACACTTCGACGTTGGCTTTGCCAAACGGGTAACGTTTGTTGCTCAATAATGTCGGTTTTATAAAATGCAGGCAGGCCGTACACTAAACCAAATAGCATGTCACTATGATCTGTGGGTTGTAAAAATTGCTGATTTTTATAAATGCCTTGGTTGCTGGCAACAAATTTTGCTAACTGTTCGTCATTATCAAACACTAAAATATCTACTTTAGCTGCGTTGTAATCTTCACATTTTGCTAGTGGGGTAGGTATTTGGTAATTAATACCTTGGTTATTAATTTTAACATTATGCGCTTGTTCGTAGCTTTCAACATCTAACAAGTCGTTTTTGGCGAGTAAACTTTTGGCTGTAGTTGGGTACGAAAGCGGTAATACGTTGTCTTGCTTGGTGATATCAAATTTTAAATTTGCATCTGCCCAAATGTGAATGCTGTGGCTTAATGCAAAACAAATCACTAAAAAAGAACCAGCATAACGGGCAAATTTAAATTGTTTTAAACGCCCTAAATGGTGCCAAGTAAAGTTACTAACCGTAAGCTGAAAGCCTAAAATAAGTAACACAATACTGCCAGCAAGCAAGGTAGTGAGCGCAGGTGAAGTGGTTAAGCGGTGCCACAGCAACGAAATAATTTCAGGCAGTGCTGAGGCATTTAAGTGATAGCCCAAGTTAAAATACACATAAGCGTCCAAAGTAAGTATTGAAGCACCTATTGTTGCTATCACTGCTGCCATACCGCGAATATGCTGTGGATAGGGAAACACTAAACTTAAAGGAAAAACCGTCAGCACAAACGCTAAAAATGCAATAAAGCTGGTGTGGCTTAGCCACGTAACCACCATATAAGTGATACCTATATAAGTGGTGGGCGGTGAGTCGGCAAATAAATAGCTTAAGCTAATTAAAAGCGCTAAACCAATATTGGCAAATGTAAACCAATGGCCCCAACTTAATAATTGACTTGCTTTCGATGAAAACTGGTTATGCTGCGATAAATTCATAGAGTTTATTTAACCGACTGAGCGAGTGCTTTTGCAAAGTTCTCAGTAACAGCTTGTCTTTTCCCTGTTGGTACATGCTCTTTTAAGATATGCGTGATAGAATTTCCTAAACACATAAGACTTAAATCAACCGGCGCATTGTGTTTTGATAAAACATCAATAAGCTGATCGACGATTTGTTCTACTTCTTCATTAGAGTATTTTGATAAGATTGGCATCAGTTGGTTCAATAAAAATAGTTATATTCCCGTATTTTAACACCAGAGGCGTGAAAAACAAAGATGGCAATAGATGTTAAAAAATTAGTCGTGCACTATGTAGACAAAAAAGATGACGACACCCAAATTCACCTTCGCAACGATGAAATGATGATCAACGACAAAGTCGCTGTATTCATTGAGCAATTACACCATGCCTACAATGGCAAACCGGGCAAAGGTTTTTGTGCTTTTAGTGACGAAAAAAACAGTATTGTTGCCTCTACTATGCAAAGCTACCGCAATAATGAGCTTGGCTTTTGGCATATGACCGAGCAAGCATCAACGGTATTAAAAGAAGAGTTAGATAAATACGCTTTTAATGAGACTGGCTATTTAGTATTTTGTCATTATCAGTACGTGGCTACTGATTATATGTTGATTGCCATGATCAACATTAAAGAACACTACTCAATGACTTCAGAGCTTGATTTAGCCGCATCGCGCCATTTAGATATTTCGCGTATGCAATTGGCTGCCCGCATCGATTTAACCGCATGGGATACCCAAGCAGACGATAATCGTTATATTTCATTTATTAAAGGCCGTGCAGGGCGAAAAGTAGCTGACTTTTTCTTAGATTTCTTAGGCTGTGAAGAGGGTATTGACCCTAAGCAACAAAGCCAAGTGATGCTAAGCGCGGTAGAAGACTACTTATCAGAGCAGCAATTCGATAAGTCTGAAAAAGACGATTTACGTAAGCAAGTATTTGATTATTGTAACGACTGTGTCACCACAGGCGAAGAGGCTAATGTAAGTGAGCTTTCAGCAACGCTGACCAAAGGCGATGACAATCCGTTTGAGAGCTTTTGTAAAGAGCAAAGCTATGACTTAGAAGAGTCGTTCCCAGTCGATAAGAAAACAGTAACGAGTATGGTTAAGTTTTCAGGCTTAGGTGGCGGTGTAAGCATTAGCTTTGAGCGTAAACATTTAGGTGAGCGTGTCACGTATAATGAAGCGACAGATACACTAGTTATAAAAGGCATTCCGCCAAATCTAAAAGATCAGCTACAGCGTTTTATGGAACAAGAGCAAGATTAAACTTCGTTAAACACTGTTTGATTAAACCAAAAGCACGATATTAATGCCGTGCTTTTTTGTGTCTAAAGTAGAGTTTAGAGCTTTCTAATAAGCGGGTATTTACCTTGGTTTTTTAATTCAAACGCGGGGTGAACCCGCTGCTACAAGGTTTAGATGTAGCAGCGACTTTATGTCGCGTCATTAAAGATAGTTTTGGCGGGCAACGAGCTACAGGTTTGGGGAACAGGCTCGAAGCACGATCCCCTCAGCCCGTAAATTTGTGAATGCTTTTCTTAAAGATCTTATTGCACTGAGAGAAGAGAATAAGGAGTAAATGAGAAGATAAAACAAGTGCTAGGGATTAGGCTCGTAACCCGGTACCCGCAGCTCCTCGACCCCGTTTGCCAGTTATATAAATTACAATCAATAAAAAACCGCGTTAAAATCAATTAACGCGGCTTTTTTATGCTTTGAGCTAAACTTAGTGCTTATTCAGCATTAAGTGTTTTAGTCATTGCTGAGCTTGCACGACCGGCAGGTTTTACCGAGCCAGGGCGAAGGCCGCTGTCAGGGATTAACTCGCGTTTGTCATGTGCCATTGCAACCGATGTATGCTTGGTTTCGCTATCAGCTACAGGTGTTGGCTGTGCCATTGGCGCACTTGCATGTCCAGCTGTAATCACTGTTTTAGCGTTTACCTTACTAGAACTCGCTTGTGAAACAGTTTTAGGTTGGCTTGTAACCACTGGTGCTTCTTTCGCTTCTACAGGTGTTTCAGTAGCACTAACCGGTGCGGTTTCAGCTTCAACAGCAACTTCTTCAGTTTTTACTGGTTCTTCAGCTTGTACTGGTTCTTCAGTTTTTACTGGTTCTTCAGCTTTCACTGGTTCTTCAGTTTGTACTGGTTCTTCAGTTTGTACTGGTTCTTCAGTTTGTACTGGTTCTTCAGTTTGTACTGGTTCTTCAGTTTTAACTGGCTCTTCAGTTTTCACTGGCTCTTCAGTTTTTACTGGTTTTTCAGTTTTCACTGGTTCTGCAGCTTTCACTGGTTCTTCAGCTTTCACTTGGCTCTTCAGCTTTCACTGGTTCTTCAGTTTTCACTGGTTCTTCAGTTTTCACTGGTTCTTCAGTTTTCACTGGTTCTTCAGTTTTCGCTAATTCTTCCTCAACAATGTTTTGTTCAACTGCATCAGAGGCATCAACGGCCGATTTATGTGCTTTTGCTTTTAGCTCTGCTTCGTATTCAGCAGCGGCTTGATCCGCAACGGGTACAAACGCAGGCGCTTCATCAGACTTTTCTGGTGCGTTTTCACCTTCAGGGCGACGACGGCGTTGACCTGATGCGCGAAGATGACGTGGTGAACGACGTGAACGAGTGCGTGTTTGCTCTTGTTCTTCATCTTGTGCCACAGCGTTATCGTTTGCATCAACAACAGCCTCTGCTTGTTCTTTAGCAGGTGCAGGTGCTTTTTCATCTGATACTGGCTTTTGCTTTTCAGCAACAGGTGCTTGTTCTTGTACTTGTGGCTTGTCTTCTTTCATCACAGGTTGCTCAACAGCTTGCTCTGTTGTTTGAACTTGCTCAGCACTTTCGTCTTGTACGCGAACTTTTTTACGTAAATTACGACGTTGGCGACGTACCTTAGGCTTTTGCTCTTTTGGCTCAGCACTTGCATTTTTGTCAGACTTAGGCGCAGTATCCGCGTTTTGAGTTGCCTCTGCTTTTACTTGCGTTTTATCTTCAGTTTTATGCTCAGGACGTTTACGCGTATTAGAATTGCGACGGCGCTTATTGCGATTCTCATTCTTTTCTTGCGTATCACCTGCAGGCGCTGACTCATTTTTAGTTTCAGTGTCTGTTGTACGTTCGTTACGTGGTTTATTACGTGGGTTGTTATTACGACGACGCTGGTTGTTGTTACGGCGACGATTATCACTACCACGATTGTTATTGGTGCGCTCTTGAGTTTTCTTGTCAGAAGACTCTTGTGTTGTTTGCTCGCTTTCGTTTGCAAATAACGACTTAATCCACTTACCCAATGAAGTAAATAAACCAATTTTAGCTTTTGCTTCTACTACCGGCGCTGCTTTTGCTGCCGCTTGTGGAGCAGGCGTTGAAGGCATAACGACACCTTTAAGCTTCGGCTCTTCACGTACAGGGGCTGCTGGCGATTTAGACATTTCAAATGCTTCTGGCTCAGGCGCAACAACTTGCTCGTAGCTTACTGTTTCAAGCGTTTCATCTTTACGTAAGCGCATTACTTCGTAGTGTGGTGTTTCCATGTGTTGATTAGGAATAATCACTACGTCACATTTGTGATGCTTTTCAATGCGGTGGACGCTACGACGTTGCTCATTTAATAAATAAGCGGCAACAGCAACAGGCACTTGTGCATTTACTTGTGCAGTATTGTCTTTAATCGCTTCTTCTTCAATCAAACGTAAAATCGATAGTGCAATTGACTCGTTTGAACGAATAGTGCCTTGACCACTACAACGTGGACAAACACCTTGGCTTGCTTCACCTAGTGAAGGGCGTAGGCGCTGGCGCGACATTTCAAGTAAACCAAAGCGTGAAATTTTACCAATTTGAACACGCGCACGATCTGGGCGAGCGGCATCTTTTAAGCGGTTTTCTACTTCACGTTGATGACGTGGAGGAGTCATATCAATAAAGTCGATAACAATTAAACCACCTAAGTCACGTAAACGAAGTTGACGTGCAATTTCATCCGCTGCTTCTAAGTTGGTGTTAAGTGCTGTTTCTTCAATATCGCCGCCTTTTGTTGCTTTAGACGAGTTGATATCGATAGACGTAAGTGCTTCAGTAGGGTCAATAACAATTGAACCACCTGATGGTAAACGCACTTCACGTTGGAACGCAGACTCAATTTGGCTTTCAATTTGGTAATGCGTAAATAACGGTGTGTCACCTTGATAAAGCTTAACGCGGCTCATAAAGTCAGGACGAAAACGCTCAATGTGCGCTTTAGCTTCTTCAAAAACACGTGGCTTATCAATTAAAATCTCGCCAATGTCACGACGTAAATAGTCGCGAATGGCGCGGAAAATCACGTTGCTTTCTTGGTGAATTAAGAATGGCGCTTTAGCACTGTCTGCCGCTTGTTGAATAGCTTCCCAGTGGACTAATAATGCTTTTAAATCGTAGTTTAATTCTTCAAACGATTTACCAACACCCGCAGTACGTACAATCAAGCCCATACCTTTAGGTAGTTCTAAACGGCTAAGCGACTCTTTAAGTTCAGTTCGCTCATCACCTTCGATACGGCGAGAAATACCGCCAGCGCGAGGGTTATTAGGCATAAGCACTAAGTAGCTGCCGGCAACGCTGATAAAGGTTGTGAGTGCAGCACCTTTTTGGCCACGCTCTTCTTTATCAACTTGTACTATTACTTCTTGACCTTCTTTGATCACGTCGCGAATATTCGGACGACCATGGAAGGTGTAACCTTGCGGGAAGTAAGTGCGAGCAATTTCTTTTAATGGAAGGAAACCATGACGATCAGCACCGTAATCAACAAATGCTGCTTCTAAAGATGGTTCAATGCGTGTGATTTTGCCTTTATAAATATTGGCTTTTTTCTGTTCGTGACCTGGGCTTTCTATATCTAAATCATATAGGCGCTGGCCGTCAACCAGTGCTACGCGCATTTCTTCTTGCTGCGTTGCATTGATTAGCATACGTTTCATAATGTTACTCTACTAGTTTGTGTCGCTGACATGACGATGTTTTTCTCGCCTGTTCAGGTGTTCCTATTTTTAGAATGTGCAGCCTCACGACTGGGTCTTTAACGGAACGGCTCTGTATTTTGGTACGCAGTATTTTAAATGCCGGCAAACAATAGGGTGTTATCACGCTATTAAATTCTAAAGGGATTCAAATGTGTTGGCTGTTTAGCTCAATACTCATTTTATCCAGAAGTTGGCCTGTCATATCAATCTTATTAAATGCATTCATATTAGGTGCGTAGGGCTCTTTAGGTTCAAACCATAGTTTCGTTTTTAAAACTACCGTTATCTATTTTATGAGCAAAAATCGCTACCGATGTTAATGAACGCTTATTTATTAGATTTTTTTAGTTCTAAATAAGCTGCTGTACGGTACTACTACAATATTTGAGCGAATTCTGAACGGCGTGTTTTTTACGCCGTCACTATCAGACAAATTATCTGTTCATTGCTTTTACTATCACATTAAAAATCAATTCATGTTCAAACTTAACCAGCAATATATTACGCGCATTGCCGTTAGTTGTGCGCACGTGTTGACTGGGTATGTATAAAAGCTTTGGAAAACTTAACTCGGATCTGTATGATCGGTTACCCAGAATGTGCATCACGAATGTTTTGTTGTGTTAAAAAGCACCGTTGTTATTTGCAAATACTAAATATTTGCGCTGCTGATTATCCCACTATTATAACCGTGTTAGCAACTAAATTATTTTACTTAAATCAGTGATTAGGCAATGTCAGAAAAAACCGGCTTACAAGTATCTTTTGTCACGATCAACGAAGACCACCTAGGTCAGCGTATTGATAACTTTCTTATTACCCATTTAAAAGGGGTGCCTAAAAGCGCAATTTATAAAATTCTTCGTAAAGGTGAGGTGCGTGTTAATAAAAAACGCATCAAACCTGTGTATAAATTGCAGCTAGACGACGTTATTCGTATACCGCCAATTAGAGTGTCAGAGCGTGAAGAGTTTGTACCATCAAAACTCGATAAAGTAACGCGTCTCGAAGACGATATATTATTTGAAGATAAATACCTGATTGTTATTAACAAGCCATCAGGCATGGCTGTGCATGGCGGTAGTGGCTTAAGCTACGGGCTTATTGAAGCATTACGTGTTTTACGCCCAGAAGAGCGCAGCCTAGAGCTTGTGCATCGTTTAGACCGCGATACCTCAGGTTGTTTACTCATTGCTAAGCGCCGCTCAGTGCTGACCGCTTTGCATGAGCAATTACGCGAAAAAACCATGGAAAAAAATTACTGGGCATTGGTAGAAGGCCAATGGGACTCTAAAACAAAAAATGTAACGGAAGGTTTGCGTAAAAATACCCTAAAATCGGGTGAGCGCGTAGTACGTGTTGATAATACCGAGGGCAAACCGTCGCATACCCGTTTTAAAGTGCTTGAACGTTTTAACGATTGCTCATTAGTACAAGCATCCCCTGTAACCGGTCGTACTCACCAAATTCGTGTGCATACTCAGTGTCAAGGCCATGCTATTGCCTGTGATGATAAGTACGGCGACCAAGGATTTGATGAGTCAATGCGTAAACGCGGTTTAAACCGCTTATTTCTACACGCGCATGATTTAAGCTTTTACCATCCTAAAAACGAAACCACTATGCGAGTAGAAGCACCGCTTGATAAAGCACTATCAAGTTGTTTAGTAAAACTTAGAGCAGCAAAGGCGTGATCGTAACCCCAATAAAACATTACAAGCTGGTGATTTTTGATTGGGATGGCACCATTATGGATTCAATTAGCAAAATCGTTAATTGCATTCGCAAAAGTGCCCAATCACATAATATTGAGCCGCCAAGCGATACCGCTAGTAAAAATATTATTGGTTTATCGCTTGAAAACGCAATCGCAACCTTGTTTCCTGATCACAGCGAACATCACGAAACGCTTATTGCAGGTTATAAACAGCAATATGCACTTGATACCACCCCAACACCGGTGTTTGATCACGTTGCACAGGTACTCACTGAGTTAAAAAATCAAGGCGTAATATTGGCGGTTGCCACAGGTAAAAGCCGAGTAGGACTGGAACGTCTACTGAATGAAAGCCAACTGCGTCACTTTTTTAGTGCTACGCGTACCAGCGACGACGCTAAATCAAAGCCTGCTCCCGATATGCTTTATCAATTGCTTGAAGAGCTAGGGATAAGTGTTGATGAAGCGCTAATGATAGGCGACACCCAAATAGATATGGCAATGGCAAAAGCCGCGGGTATGGATAGAATAGGGGTAACCATGGGCGTGCACAACGCAGCGCAATTAAACGAGTTAACCCCGATTGCAACGGCTGACAACTATCAGCAGTTGCAAAATATATTACTCGGTTAATCAGTTAATTTGCGCTAGGCACTTGAGCTGCTAATACATCAACACCAAACTCAGCCAATAATTGGTTGAGTTTAATGAGTGGTAAACCAATTAAGCTGTTTGGATCATCACCACTGAGCTTTTCAAATAAACAAATACCCAAGCCTTCACTTTTAAAACTTCCAGCACAGTTATAAGGTTGCTCTGCATCGCAATAAGCACTTATTTGCGCCGTTGTTAACGTTTTAAAGGTCACATTGAATGGCTCAATAATGGTTTTGCATTGCTTAGTGTGTATATCGTACACACATAAACCAGTTAAAAAAGTGACTGTTTGCCCACTAAATAAGCTCAATTGCTTTATTGCGTTTTCTTTATTGTGCGGCTTACCTAATATTTGGCTATCAAATACAGCAACTTGGTCGGAGCCAATCGCGAGGCCTTGGTCAAAATGATCGACGGCTGCTGCGGCTTTTAATTCACTGAGGCGCTTAACAAGTGTGCTTGGTGTTTCGTTTTTATGCGGCGTTTCGTCAACATCTGGCGAAAACGTTTCAAACGGCAGATTAAATTTTTGTAATAAAGACTGCCTAAATGGCGAGCTTGAGGCTAATATAAGGGGGTGCTTCATGGCATGTTTTCCTAGCGTAAATCAGATTGAGTTAGGATAAATCAGATCCGTGAGTAAAACACGTGAAAAACAACGTAAAATTGGTTTTTTACTTTGACTAACTTACTAACTATCTATATGATGCAGCCCCTATGCAAAAGGTGAAAATTCCCATCACCCTTCATCCGGGCAAAGCAGCTCAGCATCGTTTAAAGTATGACGGCGTTGTACCGCTTGAGAAACTTCCTCGTTTACGAGGGGTTATCCAGGAAGAAGTAGGTGAAATAGCGGTAAAAATTCATTGCAAAAACGATGAGCAAGGTTTAGTTGTGATTAGTGGCAATTTGTCCACACACGTAACTGTCACTTGTCAACGTTGTAATGGTGATTTAGGGTTGGATTTGGATCAAGACTTTGTGTATTCGCCAGTCGGTTTGGATGCAGAGTCAGATGATCTTCCAGAAAGCTACGACGAAGTAGCACTTGATGAAAATGGTGAAATAGACGTGTTTGAGTTAATCGAAGACGAACTTATTTTAGCAGTGCCATTAGTGCCTACCCACAACGAAGCTTCATGCAGTTATACAGCAGAGCCTGCCAGCTTTGGTGTTTTAAAGGCGGAAGATGATAAACCAAATCCATTTGATATTTTGAAACAACTTAAGAAAGATTCTTAGGAGAAGACTATGGCTGTACAAAAAAGCAAAAAGTCTCGTGCAAGACGCGGCATGCGCCGTTCACACGATGCGATCAGTGGTCCAACTTTAACTGTAGACCAAACATCTGGTGAGACTCATCGTCGTCACCATGTGACTGCAGATGGTTACTACAAAGGCGTTCAAGTAATTTCTAACTAAGAGATTGCTTATATGCTGACTAATCTAACCATAGCGTTAGATATGATGGGGGGCGATTATGGCCCCCGTTCATCTATCCCCGCAGCCGTTCGTGCGGTAAATGCTAATGCCAACTTAAAACTCATTTTATGTGGCAACGAGCAAGTAATAGCTAAACAATTAGAATCACTCGATTCGCTTTCTCATCCCAGATTAATAATTCGCCACTGTAACGATGTTGTTACCAATGCCTGCGAACCCGCTGTTGCTGTACGCTCAAAAAAAGATTCCTCCATGCGAGTTGCCCTTGATTTAGTTAAATCGGGCGAAGCGCAAGCCTGTGTTAGCTCTGGTAATACAGGGGCGCTATTTTTTATGGCGCATTACGTATTAAAAATGCTTCCAGGGGTTAAACGTCCCGCACTGATATCTGCTGTACCTACTGAACGTAAAAATCCTGTTTACTTACTCGACTTAGGCGCTAATGTGAATTGTGATGTGCAAATGCTGTATCAGTTTGGCATTATGGGCTCTGTGGTTGCAGGCCAAGCACTTGGCTGCGATAACCCTAAAGTAAGTTTATTAAATATTGGTGCTGAAGATATAAAAGGCCATGAAGAAATTAAGCAAGCCGCACAATTAATGCAACAAAGCGAGCTGATTAATTATATTGGTTACAGTGAAGGTAGCGATATTTTTTCTGGCAAGGCCGATGTTATTGTCTGTGAAGGCTTTGTTGGCAATGTTGCACTTAAAACCTGCGAAGGCATTGCTAAACTTATCATGAAAAAGTTTACCCGTGCCCTCGAAAAGCACGTCGTTTACAAGTGCATGGCGTTTATGTTGGCGCCAATCATAAAAAAACTCTATAAAAGAGTGAACCCCGACCAGTATAACGGCGCTTCTCTGGTAGGATTGCGCGGTATTGTTGTTAAAAGCCATGGAAATGCCTCAGCTAAAGCATTTCATGCTGCAATCGACGAAGCAGTGAAAGAAGTAGAACGTCAACTTCCAGATAAAATAGCTGCTATTTTCGAAAAAACACATTCTAAAGACACGGCGGTTGAATAACAGTTAACGTGCCGTGTTACACATTATTTATTTTGTTTAATTAAAAGAGCAAACTATGGCACAAAAAATTGCACTTCTTTTTCCAGGTCAAGGCTCGCAAACTGTGGGTATGTTACAAGAGCTACTAGCTAGTTCTGACATAGTAAAAGCCACATTTGCAGAAGCTTCAACCGCACTTGGTTACGACCTAGCAGACCTTGTACTTAACGGTCCAGAAGAAAAACTAAATCAAACACACCGTACTCAGCCTGCACTATTAACCGCAAGCGTTGCTATTTATCGTCATTGGTTGGCTGCAAATCCAGATGCAGACGTCGTTATGGCAGGTCACAGCTTGGGTGAGTACTCAGCTTTGGTATGTAGCGATGTGATCAGTTTAAGCGAAGCCGTAAAACTGGTTGAAAACCGCGGTTTATACATGCAAGAAGCCGTACCTGCTGGTGTAGGTTCTATGGCTGCAATTATTGGTTTAGGCGACGATGAAATTAAAGCCGCTTGTGCTGCATCTGCACAAGGTGAAGTGGTTTCTCCAGTAAACTATAACTCGCCAGGCCAGGTAGTTATTGCCGGTCACAAAGATGCAGTTGATAGAGCCTCTGTTGCCTGTAAAGAAGCCGGAGCAAAACGTGCACTGCCATTATCGGTAAGCGTACCGTCGCATTGTGAACTAATGAAACCAGCGGCTGAAAAATTAGCCGCCGATTTAGCCGCTTTAACATTTAATACACCTAAGTGTGATGTAATCAATAATGTTGATGTAAAAGCTGAAGGCTCAGCCGATGCGATTAAAGAGGCATTAGTACGCCAGTTATATAGCCCAGTACGTTGGACTGAAACGGTACAGGCATTGGTTGCACAAGGCGTAACACAAAGTTATGAATTTGGTCCTGGTAAAGTACTAACCGGACTTGCAAAACGCATTGATAAAGCGATGGTGTGTGGCTCAGTAAATGACCTTGCATCAATCGATACAGCTAAATAAGAGTATATAATATGAGTAATTTATTTTCTTTAGAGGGCAAAGTTGTCCTGATCACTGGCGCTAGCCGTGGTATTGGTAAAGCTATTGCAAACACATTAGTAGCGCAAGGCGCAAAAGTAGCGGGCACTGCAACAAGCGAGTCGGGTGCGGCTAAAATTAGCGAATACTTAGGTGATAACGGTAAAGGTTATGCGTTAAACGTAACCGATCCTGCGTCAATTGAGGCGACATTAGCGGCAATTAAAGCTGATTTAGGTGATATTGATGTATTAGTAAATAATGCCGGTATTACGCGCGATAATTTATTAATGCGCATGAAAGAAAATGAGTGGGACGATATTATCGACACCAACTTAAGCTCTATCTTCCGTTTATCTAAGGCCGTACTTCGCCCAATGATGAAGAAAAAGAACGGCCGTATCATCAATATCGGCTCTGTAGTGGGAACTATGGGTAATGCGGGTCAAGCTAACTATGCGGCCGCTAAAGCGGGTGTTATCGGCTTTTCTAAGTCACTAGCGCGTGAAGTAGCGTCTCGTGGTATTACTGTTAACGTGGTTGCACCTGGTTTTATTCAAACAGACATGACCGATGATTTGACAGATGAGCAAAAAGCAGCAACGCTTGCAAACGTACCTGCGGGTCGTTTAGGTCAGCCTGACGAGATTGCAGCTGCGGTATGTTATTTAGCATCTGACGCCGCTGCGTATGTATCAGGTGAAACTTTGCATGTAAATGGTGCGATGTACATGGTTTAAGTTCGTAATACGAATTAAATAAACCAAAAATAGTGTGCGGGTTTGCTAAAAAACATTGAATTTTTCGCAAACTTGCTTTAAACATACTTGAAATCGCTGTGAAAATAAGCGATAAAAGGTAAAATAAACACTCAACAGGTTTGACCAGCAAATTATTTATGGTCAAAAGATTGAATCAGAGAATTATCGGACGTAAACTACGCCGCAATCTGAAAATAACGCATTGGCGTTTTTAATAAAGGAAAGAAGAATGAGCGATATCCAAGAACGCGTAAAGAAAATTATCATCGAACAGCTAGGTGTTAAAGAAGAAGAAGTTAAAAACGAAGCTTCATTCGTTGATGACCTAGGTGCAGACTCTCTTGATACTGTTGAATTAGTAATGGCTCTTGAAGAAGAGTTTGACACTGAGATCCCAGATGAAGAAGCTGAAAAGATCACTACAGTACAATCTGCAATCGATTACGTTACAGCTCACGCTGAGTAATTAATCGCAAATTAAGGGCAGCATTCGCTGCCTTTAATCTTTATATCCAAACCACCTCAAAGTACATGATTCAATACCAAACCCTCACTCACTATCAGCAATTAAGTTGTTATTGCTCAGCGTTGATTATTGGTTTGAGACTCGCACTTTGAGGTAGCTTGGGTATGATCATCCCCAATACTAATAACATAACTAGCAACAGTAATAGTGTTAACGCTGAAATAAACTAAGCTAAGTTAATTGGTATAATAATAATTCCTTATTGGAGGCAAACCGTGGCTAAACGTCGTGTCGTCGTAACTGGCTTAGGAATGTTGACGCCGCTAGGCAATGATGTGCAATCAACCTGGCAAGGCTTATTAGATGGTAAAAGTGGTATTCAAAATATTACCCACTTTGATACATCAAAATTTGGTACTCACTTCGCTGGTTTAATCAATGATTTTGATGCATCGGCTTATATGTCGCCAAAAGATGCTAAAAAAATGGATTTATTTATCCAGTATGGCATTGCAGCGGGTGTTCAAGCTTTTCAAGATTCTGGCCTCGAAGTCACTGAGCAAAACGCAACACGTATTGGTGTAGCGGTAGGTTCAGGCATTGGTGGCTTAACCCTCATTGAAGAAAACCACATAAAATTATTAAACAGCGGTCCACGTAAGTTATCGCCGTTTTATGTACCGTCTACCATTATTAATATGATCTCGGGTCATTTATCTATAATGCACGGCCTACGCGGTCCTAATATTTCAATTGTGACAGCATGTACTACAGGTCTTCATAATATTGGCCATGCCGCACGTATGATAGCTTATGGCGATGCTGATGCAATGGTTGCCGGTGGCGCAGAAAAAGCGTGTACGCCAATTGGTATGGGTGGCTTTAATGCCGCACGTGCGCTTTCAACGCGTAATGACGATCCACAAGCAGCGTCTCGTCCGTGGGATAAAGACCGTGATGGTTTTGTGCTTTCCGATGGTGCCGGTGTGGTGGTTGTTGAAGAATACGAACACGCTAAAGCACGTGGCGCTAAAATTTATGCAGAGCTTGTTGGTTTTGGCATGAGTGGTGATGCTTATCACATGACCTCACCACCAGAAGATGGCGCAGGTGCCGCTCTGGCAATGGAAAACGCATTAAACGATGCGCAAGTAAATGCAGAGCAAGTTGGTTACATCAACGCACATGGTACGTCTACTCATGCGGGTGACAAAGCCGAAACATCAGCGGTTAAAACCATTTTTGGTGATTCAGCTAAAGATGTGATGGTAAGTTCATCAAAATCTATGATGGGTCACTTACTCGGAGCGGCAGGCTCTGTTGAGTCTATAGTGTCTATTTTATCGTTGACCGAGCAAAAAGTGACGCCAACAATTAACTTAGATAACCCAGACGAAGGCTGTGATTTAGATTACGTACCGCATACAGCACGTGACGCTAAACTTGATTACGCTTTGTGTAACTCATTTGGGTTTGGTGGTACTAATGGCTCGTTACTGTTTAAAAAGGTATAATCTTTTTTAACAACGAATGAGAATAAAAACCCAGTTGTTTAACTGGGTTTTTTTATGTGTAAAAAAATATGCAAACAATAATAACAGCAAGTGAAACCAGTAGCATAAGCACCCGTGATAGGGGCTTAAATTATGGCGATGGCTTTTTTACCACCGCAATGGTTACTGATGGACAAGTTGAGCATTGGGCTTATCATAAAGCACGTTTAATTGAATGTGCGCAGCGTTTGGGCTTTCCTGCACTTGAGTTTACTGCTCTTGAGTCGCAGATCACTCAGCAAGTAGCATCACTGGCGCAAGCGGTTATTAAAATAGTGGTAACGCGAGGCGAGGGCGGGCGAGGCTATGCGCCACCGAGTGAATGCAATTTAAACATTATTGTGAGTGTTTTACCTTATCCAGATCATTACAACAGCCTAACAGATTCGGGAATTAGCTTAGCTATTAGCCCGATTAAGTTGGCCGTTCAACCTCATTTAGCTGGGCTAAAAACCTTAAATAGGCTTGAACAAGTACTGGTCAAAAATGCTCTACAAACCCAGCACAGCGATGATGCGCTAGTGCTTGATTACAACAACAATGTAATAGAAACCTCAGCGGCTAATATTTTTGCAATAAAAAATCATAAAATATTTAGCCCAAGGCTGGATGAATGCGGCATTAAAGGTGTTTTTCTGCAATCTTTATGTGATAAATTAGCGGTTGAGTTTAAAACTGTCGGCGTTGATGAGCTTACCCAAGCAGACGCCGTATTTATATGTAACAGCTTAATGAAAATTGTGCCTGTAAAAAGTATAGACGAGCACTGTTTTGATATTGTGCATAGCCAATCATTACTAAACGAGTTACTAGCCAAGGAGGCTTAGTGTTAAAAGTTATATTATCAGTATTACTACTGGCTTTTTTTAGCTCAGTGATTGGCTACCAGCAATTACAAGCAACCATTGAAACGCCATTAAAGGTGGCGCAGAGCACTCAATTTGAAGTTAAAAAAGGCACCGGCTTTAATAAGTTGTGCCGTCAATGGCAGCAACAACAGTGGCTAGAAGACTGCTGGCGGTTTCAAATATTAGCTAAACTAGACCCTACCTTAACTGACTTAAAAGCGGGTTTGTACGAGTTAAGCGCGGATAGCGTGATCAACAATATAAAAAAAATAAACCAAGGCGAGCAAGTTAGCTTTAGTTTTACCATCATTGAAGGCCAAGCACTTAGAGATATATTAAATGCATTAAGTACGGCATCACATTTACAAAACGATTTAAAACTCGAACAACTTGGCGAGCAAATAATCGGTAAGCAAACTCATCTTGAAGGGTGGCTATTTCCTGATACCTATCATTATCATAGTAACGATAATGCGAGTAGTTTATTAAAACGTGCTGCGCAAAAAATGCAGCAAACACTGGCAGATGCATGGCAGCAACGGGCAAGTGATTTACCTTACGACACCGCCTATGAAGCACTGATCATGGCTTCAATAATCGAAAAAGAAACCGCGCTTGCCAGCGAACGCCCGTTAATTGCTTCGGCGTTTATTAACCGCTTAAATACCAATATGCGCTTACAAACCGATCCTACCGTAATATATGGACTAGGCGAAGATTTTGACGGCGATATTAAACGTAAAGACTTGAGAAATTACACCCCGTATAATACCTATCGTATTAACGGATTACCGCCCACACCGATTGCCATGCCCTCCAAAGAAGCCATTTTAGCGGCAGTAAACCCGCCTAAAAGCGAGTATGTTTATTTTGTAGCCAAAGGCGATGGTAGTCATCAGTTTTCAACCACATTAAAACAACATAATGCGGCGGTTAACCGGTATATTTTAAATAAAAAGAATTAGTATTTATGAAACCAAAATTTATAGTTATAGAAGGCCTAGAAGGCGCGGGCAAATCAACCGCTATAGCCCTGTGCCAAGACTTTTTAAACCATCACCATGTTGATTTTATCAATGTGCGCGAACCCGGTGGAACCCCACTGGCTGAATCGTTACGTACTTTAGTAAAAGCTGAGCACCAAGAAGAAATAGCTTTTGAAACTGAGCTGCTAATTATGTATGCCGCGCGTTCACAACTAATGCATAATGTGATCAACCCAGCGCTTGAACAAGGCCAGTGGGTATTAGCCGATCGTCACGATTTATCGTCACAGGCGTATCAAGGCGGCGGGCGAGGAATTAGTGCAAACACCTTAGCGTCGCTATCGTCTATGGTGTTAAAAGGTTTAAAACCCGATTTAACCATTTACCTAGATATTGACCCTGTTATTGGCCTTGAACGTGCAAAAGGCCGCGGCCAGTTAGACAGAATTGAGCAAGAAGCCATTGAGTTTTTTCAGCGCACCCGTATGCGTTACATTGAGCTTGCAAATGATGACGACAGCATAAAAACAGTCGATGCCAACCAAAGCATTGATAAAGTGCATCGTGATATTACCAATGTACTGCGCACATTTTTTTCAGGATTAAAATAATATGGCATTGCCATGGCTTAATGAGGTAGAGCAACGCTTAACTCAAAGCTATAAAGCGCAGCGTTTTCATCATGCGCAGCTGTTGTGTGGACCCATTGGCGTTGGTAAATTTGAACTAAGTGAGCAACTCGCAAACAGTTTGTTATGTCACAATACACAATCACAGTTGAGTGCACCTAATAGCGTGTTAACGCCGTGTGGGCAGTGTAAAAGCTGCTCGTTAAACCTAGCTGGGACGCACCCAGATAAACGCGTTACTCAAGTAGAAGGGCAAAGCATAGGTGTAGACGACATACGCGGCATAAGCGATTTTATGCACCAGTCGGCAGCGCAAAATGGCAATAAAGTGGCAATTATCGAAAACTGCGAAAAAATGACCACCGCAGCCGCTAATGCATTATTAAAAACCCTTGAAGAGCCAAGTAATAGTCGGTTTTTAATTTTGACAACCAGCCAAGTGGCGCAATTACCTGCCACTATTTTAAGTCGCTGTGCTAAAACTGAGGTTAAAGTAACGAATAACCAATTAGCACAACAATGGTTAAGTAGTTTGGATGTGCCTAACTATCCGTGGTTGTCGTTATTTTATAGCCAACCACTACAAGTAAAACAGTGGCAACAGCAAAATCAGCTTGAAAACATTGATACGCTTTATAAATTTGCAACTGAGTTTAAACAAAGCCATAATTTCAATGCGTTAGTCGACATAATAAATAAACAGCCTGAGCTTGTGCGTATTTTTACCTTATTTTTAAGTGAGCAGCTCAAACAACAGCTGTTAAATGGCATGAGTTTTGACTCTTATCAAGTTACTCAGCAAGCACTGAATGATTTTTTACAGAATAACATACAAATACTTGGGTTAAATTTACCGCTTGCGGTATCACGACTAGCGTATACATTACGTAACCAATAAAAAGGACTAGATATGCAAGAGCTATTAGTAGATATAGACGACCTTGATGAACTATATCGCTGTTACATGCCTTTTTTAAAAAAAGGTGGGTTATTTGTACGCACCAATATGCGCTATGAACCCGGGTATTCACTTGCCTTACGCGTTACCTTACCTGACGCGTTAGAAGACGACGTGGTAACCGGCAAAGTAACCTGGATCACGCCACAGGGCGCTCAGAGCTCAAATCCACCAGGGATCGGCATTAGCTTTTTAGATGATAAAACAAACCTAAACGCGAAGATCGAAAAACTGCTGGGGACTATGTTAAACTCCGGCAATCCAACTTATACCATGTAGTAAAAACAGGCCTTATTTTGATTGTAGATTCTCATTGCCATTTAGACCGTCTTGATTTTGATAAACTCGATTTAAACCTAGACCAAGTACTTGATAACGCCCGCATTAAAAAAGTAGAACATTTTTTATGTGTAAGCGTCACGCTTGATCAATTCCCCAATATGCTAGAGCAAATAAAACATCACAACGACGTGTCTGCGTCATGTGGTGTGCACCCGCTCGATCAAAAAGACGCGCTTAATAAACAGCAATTAATTGATTTAGCCTCACACGACAAAGTAGTGGCCATTGGCGAAACTGGGCTTGATTATTACTATGCAAAAGACACCCATGCCGTACAACAAGCGAGTTTTGTTGGCCATATTGAGGTAGCCAACGAACTACAAAAGCCGCTTATTATTCATACTCGTGATGCCCGTGCCGACACTATTAATTTAATGCGTGAACATAAAGCAGAAAACTGCGGTGGGGTACTGCATTGTTTCACCGAAGATTGGGATATGGCCAAAAAAGCCATTGATATGGGCTTTTATATCTCTATTTCAGGTATTGTGACCTTTAAAAATGCGGTAGAGCTCAAAGAGGTAGTAAAACAAATTCCTCTCGATCGACTGCTTATAGAAACCGACTCGCCGTATTTAGCGCCAGTACCGTACCGTGGTAAAACTAACCAGCCAGCGTATGTTGAAGACGTGGCTTATTACATTAGTGAACTCAAAGGCATTAGCTTTAACGAGTTGGCAAAAGCCACCACTGATAATTTTTACTCTTTATTTAAATTAGCAGCTAAAGGCTAACCTCATGACAACTCTCTCGGTGCAACACCCGCTATTACTTATGGGGCCCATGGTGCGCCGAGCAGAAAAAACCGCAGTCTGTATTCAGTTTGCTACTGCAAAGCCAGTAAATTGCCGTATAGAGCTAATTGGTCACGAATGTTACAGCGAACAAGACACCATAAGGCTTGGGGAATATTTATTCTTACAGTTTGTGGTTATTAAACCCATTAACAGCCAATTCCCACGCGATACCTTATTACCTTACCAGCTATTTTTTGATGACAGCACGGTTGATTTATCTGCCTTTAGCTTTAACAATCAGCCATTACCTGAATTTGTGATCCCCAAAAAACTGACACAAATATTACATGGCTCGTGTCGTAATGCGCATCATCCTGCAAAAGACAGCTTAGTAAGTTCAAGCCATTGGCAAGCTGTAGAACGAAGTAATGAGCAGCAGGGGGCACAGTTATTATTGCTTTCGGGCGATCAGGTATACGCCGATGATGTAGCAGGGCCTATGTTATTAGCAATACATCAGCTGATTAAACACTTAGGTATTTATAAAGAACAGCCACTTAATTTAGATTTACCCGCTGATATTGCAGAGCAACTATATGGTCGCCATTACTTGTTGCCAACTACCTCATGGAAAAAGCGTTCTAAATTAGGCATTGGCTATTGGTTAAAAAAAGACGAACCGCATTTTTCCAGTGTAAAAGCGTATAACCACCTGATTCATTTTGAAGAGTTTGTAGCGCTGTATTTACTCAATTTTAGTAGCCAAGCATGGCAATACATTGACCTAAATAACTTAAGTTACTCAGGTGGTAACGAAAAAAATCAAACGCTATTTAATGCAGAAAAAACCGCATTAATTGACTATGCACAAGGTTTAGCAGAGGTAGAGCGGTTATTTTCTAATGTATCTACCTTAATGATGTTTGATGATCATGATGTAACCGATGATTGGAACCTAACCGCAGGTTGGGAGCAAGCCATTAACCAAAACCCTAGCAGCAAGCGTATTGTAAATAATGGCTTAGCAAGCTATTGGCTGTTTCAAGGAATGGGTAACGACGTACTACATAAAACCGGATCGTTACTTAGCCCCTTTAACGACTGTTTAGCTGGTGATAAGCAGTGGCAATTTAAAAGCTTTGATAAGCACCTGAACGACTTTAGCCATTGGCATTATGAGCTAATGACCATTCCTAAAGTGGTGGTGCTCGATACCCGTACGCATCGCTGGCGTAACGAGCAAAACTTTAATGAACCTTCAGGCTTACTCGATTGGGAGCGCCTCACAGAGCTTGAAGAAAGCCTATTAAGCCATGACCAAGTAATTATTGTATCGCCCGCTCCCGTGTTTGGGGTTAAATCGATAGAGGCAATTCAAGCGTTGTTTAATATGTGTGGGCAACCACTGATGGTTGATGTAGAAAACTGGATGGCGCACGAAGGCTCAGCCAAAAAGCTACTCAATACTTTTAGACGCACCGACACCCCAAATGAAACACTGATATTATCGGGCGACGTACACTATTCATTTTGTTTTTCGGTGCAAAAGCGTTTTGGCGATCATCCCAACAGAATTTGGCAACTGACTGCAAGTGGCATTAAAAATGAGTTTCCGCGAAAGCTAATAAATGTACTCGACAAGCTCGACTCTATTTTATACGGCCCTAAAAGCCCACTTAACTTTTTTACCAAACGCTGGCACATGGAAGTAGATAAACACCAAACCAAAGGCAAAGGACAAAAGTACCTAGTAAGCGATTCAGCCATTAGCTTAGTCACGCTTGAAGCGGGAAATTTAGCAAGGTACCAATTAATCCACGGCGACGGCCACACCACCGAATTTGATTTAGAAGAACAGTAATTTAAATACAGGTATTAGATAGTTGACATCATTTGTATACGCAGGGCTTGCTCGAGTTAGAAGCAAAGCTACCCTTTATGTATAACTCAATTAACACTCCAGTTATGTAAGCTTTTTCCAAGACAAAAAAAGACCCAGAGCTATAAGGAACTCTGGGTTATAGAGGGGCTCATATGTGAGCCCTGCGCTAACTAAAGACACTTTCAGATTCTTAGGGAGAAGAAGAAAGTTATTTAAGTATAGTCAAAAGCTTCAAAAACACATACTTTTGTTTGTTTTTTATACTGCAATAATTACAGTGGGTTACAATTGTTATGCACATCTTTATTACACTTAAGCTAGGGTTTACTCCCAGTTTATTAACTGCGTATTTTGCACTAAATCTCGAGGTAGTGAGTTTTTAACCTTATTTTTTTGCCATTTACCTAAGCCAATCGGGCAATCACATAAAGTTAATATTACTTCACCCGTTGCCTTAACAACGTCATCCAAACGAATGTCTTTGCCATTAAAGTAATCGCTGGCTTGTTGATTGGTTAATTCCAGTACATTACTTTTACATTGCTTACCAAATACGGTGGCAAACTCGTGAGCGAGGCGCACGCCGTTTTTATGAATAACGCCTACCTGAATACCTAACCGCGCGTATTTTATTTTATTTTGTACCGCTTCAAATTCATTTGGGAACAGCCAAAGCTCTTTGTCGCGCTGCATTAAAGTACCTGGCAGGCTTGTTAAACCAAATTGCTTTTTGAGGGAGCTCATAAACGCATCTTGCTGTTTACTGTCAAAGTGGTTAAACGGGAATGCCCCTTTTTTCACTTTAATGTTTTGGTTTTCGCAGCTGCTGTGCTTTTTAAATTTAGCAATAAAAAAGCCTTCACTATCGAAGGTTTGCGGCCATACATGCAAATAGCCTTGCTCAGTGGTGGCCTTTTCGGCCCCAGGGAAAAGGTCATTTAAAGGCTCTGGCGTAATGTATTCGCCAAATTCCTCCAGCAATGCATCACACACTTGTTGGTTTTCGAGAGGGGTTAATGTACAGGTTGAATAGACCAGTGTACCGCCAGGTTTAAGTGCATAAAATGCGCTTTTAATCAGATCTTTTTGTACTTGGGCAATAGTAATGTTTGATTCGATAGACCAATTTTTTAGTGCATCACTGTCTTTACGAACCGTGCCTTCACCCGAGCAGGGGGCATCAAGCAAAATACTATCAAAGCATTCAAACATGTAATTACCAAATACCACGCCATCAAAATGCGATAACGCACAATTACCAACCCCCATTCGCTTTAGCGTGGCACTGAGTACTTTTAAGCGCGATGACGACAGCTCATTTGCAACCAAAACACCTTGATTGTTCATTAGTGCAGCTAGTTGTGAGGTTTTAGAACCCGGTGCAGAGGCCATATCGAGTACTGTGTTACTGGTTTTAAGGCTGTGCTTTAATGCCATTGGCGGCAACATTGAGCTTGCCTCTTGTACGTACATTGCGCCACTTAAATGTAAATCGGTATTGCCCAGCGCTAAATTTTGCTCTTCATCATTTGGGCGCTCAAGCCAAAAACCTTCATCGCACCAGGGTATGGCAGTGAGTTGCCAATTTTTTTGAGCTGCGTGGCGTTTAAATTCTTCAACACTCATTTTTAAAGTATTAACGCGAACAGACTTACGTAAAGGTCGACGACAGGCATTTAAAAAATCATCTAATGTAAGGTGATCAGGCAGATAAGTTTTTACGTCGTCAATAAATTGCTCTGGGATATAAGTGTTAGCGTCCACGATTTGGCTCATACAATAAAATTAAAGCCGGATAATAGCATTTTTAACGCTTTTTTTCAGTGTTAAAAATGAAAGAGTAACCCTTTTAAAGTGTCGACACCTTATTCAGTAAAGCGGTTTAAACACTATTTTTTATTATACTTTTAGCTAATGCTGTCGACAATATGGTGGTTTTTTATTCATTTTCAGTGTTTTCAGGGTTGACAGTGTAGGTTAATAAGCACATAGTTAAACCATAAATTGTCGACAATATAAAAATACTTTATGACACATCACTTTTTAAACGACACCGCAGTAACAACCGCTTCCGATAAAGTGTTTGTAGATATGCGCCGCGAGATAGTAGAAGGCAGCATTGCACAAGGCAGTAAAATATCAGAGCCAGAACTGGCAAAGCGTTATGGTGTAAGCCGTGCAACCCTTAGAGAGGCATTAAACCGTTTAGAAAGTTGTTATTTAGTTGAGCGCAAAGCCAATATAGGTTGTCGTGTTGTTGCATTAACCGCAGAGCGTTTAATTGAGGTGTATCAGGTGCGCAGTGCCCTTGAAGGACTTGCATGTAGGTTAGCTGCCGACAATATGGCAGCCGATGAAGTACAAAGCTTGAAACAATTACTTAATCAGCATTTGCAAACTCAGCGTGTTAAAGAAGGTGAGTCGTACTATCAAGAAGCAGGCGACTTAGACTTTCATTATCGAATCATCAAAGGCAGTAAAAACGCTCATTTAATACATTTGTTATGCCACGACCTGTACCAGTTAATAAGAATGTACCGTGTACAAATGGGTATGGTTGGGCCACGCGTATCGAAAGCGTTTGACGAACATTTAGCGATTATAAACGCCATAGAAAACCATGATGGTGAGCTGGCCGAAATGCTAATGAAGCGCCATATAAGCGCTTCTCAAGCGAATATACAAACAAAATTTGATGGATATCAATCAGTACAAGCCACTCAAAATGAAATGGCTAACTAGGGTCTGTTGACCTTTGCGGATTAAACCCTGAAAGGTCAATAGACCCTAATACAGATGTCACATTTTTAAAAAATACTAAGCTGCCAAAGAGCAGCCCCGTTCAAAGTTAGGAGAAGGTAATGTCAGCAGGATTAAAATTTAAACAGGCAATTGCAAATAACCACCCGTTACAGGTTGTGGGTACTATAAACGCGTATACCGCGATGATGGCTGAAAAAATGGGTCATCAAGCTATTTACTTGTCGGGGGCGGGTGTGGCTAATGCCTCATTTGGTATGCCAGATTTAGGCATGACCAGCCTTGATAACGTACTTGAAGATATTCGCCGTATTACCGGTGCGAGCGATTTACCATTATTAGTTGATGCCGATACAGGTTGGGGCGGGGCGTTTAATATTGCCCGTACCGTTAAAGAAATGACCAAAGCGGGTGCAGCAGGCTTTCATATTGAAGACCAAGTAGCGCAAAAGCGTTGTGGCCATCGTCCTAATAAAGAAATCGTTACCCAAGCTGAAATGGTTGACCGTATTAAAGCCGCAGTAGATGCAAAAACCGATAGCGATTTTTACATTATGGCGCGTACTGATGCATTTCAAAAAGAAGGCTTAAACGCAGCAATAGACCGTGCAGCAGCTTGTGTTGAAGCGGGTGCCGATGCCATTTTTGCAGAAGCCGTTCATGACCTTGCTGATTACCAAGCATTTAGCAAAGCGATTAATGTGCCGATTTTAGCCAACATTACCGAGTTTGGCCAAACCCCAATTTACACCAAAGAGCAGTTAAGCGATGTAGGTGTAGAAATGGTGCTTTACCCATTAAGTGCCTTTAGAGCAATGAACAAAGCGGCGCTTAATGTGTATTCGGCTATTTTGAATGAAGGGTCGCAACAAAGCCAAATTGAAAACATGCAAACGCGTGCAGAGCTTTACGACTTTTTAGATTATCACTCGTACGAAAACACGCTAGATAACCTTTTTTCAGCAAAATCTGACAAATAATAAAAAATTCAACAGGAGACAAATCATGGTAGATAAAGCATTAGGTGGCGCAGGCTTACGTGGCCAAGTAGCAGGACAAACAGCATTATGTACAGTAGGGCAAACAGGCTCAGGTTTAACTTACTGTGGTTACGACATTAGCGAACTGGCTGAAAAAGCGCAGTTTGAAGAAGTGTCGTTTTTACTTTCTCGCGGCGAGTTACCAACATCAAGTGAATTGGCAGAGTACAAAGCTAAACTTAAAAGTTTACGCGGTTTACCAGAGGCACTAAAAACAGTGCTTGAGAACATTCCTAAAGACGCACACCCAATGGATGTAATGCGTACAGGCTGTTCTATGTTAGGTAACCTTGAAATGGAAAACGACTTTAGCGAAGCAAACGATGCGATTGATCGCATGGTGGCAATTTTTCCAAGTATTATTTGTTATTGGTATCGTTTTACCCATGACGGTGTTCGCATTGAAACACAAACTGATGATGATTCAGTAGGCGCACACTTTTTAACGCTATTACACGATAAAGCGCCAAGTGAATTATTTGCACAAGTGATGAATGTATCACTAATTTTGTACGCAGAGCATGAGTTTAATGCCTCTACCTTTACCGGTCGTGTGTGTGCGTCAACGCTTTCTGATATTCACTCATGTGTTACTGGTGCAATTGGTACCTTACGTGGCCCACTGCATGGTGGTGCAAACGAAGCCGCAATGGATATGATTGAAAGCTTTAGTAGTGCTGATCAAGCTGAAGACGCGCTTATGGGCATGCTTGAGCGTAAAGATAAAATTATGGGCTTTGGTCACGCTATTTACCGTGAGTCGGATCCGCGTAATGTAATTATTAAAAAATGGTCTGAAAAATTAGCGGCAGAAGTGGGTGACGATGTACTTTACCCGGTATCAGTTCGCTGTGAAGAAGTAATGTGGCGTGAGAAGAAGTTATTCTGTAATGCTGACTTTTTCCATGCATCGGCGTATCACTTTATGGGTATTCCTACTAAGTTGTTTACGCCTATCTTTGTAATGAGCCGTGTAACCGGTTGGACAGCTCACGTAAAAGAGCAGCGCGCAAATAACCGTATTATTCGCCCAAGTGCTGATTACACAGGGCCAGATGCGCGTAGCTACACGCCAATTGAATCAAGAGGCTAATTAGTTAGCGTTTAAGGTGAGCCTAGCTCACCTTTTATTGTTTATAGCGCTGATGATTACTCATTTTAGCGCTTTTACCTTGTTCATCCCCGTCACCAAATTAGCGAATTTATTATGACCATTATTAATAACACCCAATACCGTAAGCCATTACCAGGCTCAAATGTAGATTATTACGATACCCAAGCCGCGGTAGATGCCATTAAACCGGGCGCTTACGCCACACTGCCTTACAGTTCGCGTGTTTTTGCCGAAAACTTAGTGCGCCGCTGTGAGCCTGATATGTTAACCGATGCGCTTAGCCAAATTATTGAGCGCAAGCAGGATTTAGACTTTCCGTGGTATCCGGCACGCGTTGTATGTCACGATATTTTAGGGCAAACCGCTTTAGTTGATTTAGCGGGCCTGCGCGATGCTATTGCTGCAAAAGGCGGCGATCCTGCAAAAGTAAATCCGGTTGTACCGACTCAACTGATTGTTGACCACTCATTAGCTGTTGAGCACGCAGGTTTTGATCCCGATGCATTTGAAAAAAACCGCGCCATTGAAGATAGACGCAACGATGACCGTTTTCATTTTATAAACTGGACCAAAACCGCGTTTAAAAATATTGATGTGATCCCACCGGGTAATGGCATCATGCATCAAATTAACCTTGAAAAAATGTCACCGGTCATTCAAAATCGTGACGGTATTGCATTCCCAGACACGCTAGTAGGTACCGACAGCCATACACCGCATGTTGATGCATTAGGTGTTATTGCTGTTGGCGTAGGCGGCCTGGAAGCCGAAAGTGTAATGCTAGGGCGCGCATCGTACATTCGTTTACCCGATATTGTGGGTGTAGAGCTTACCGGTAAACGCCAACCGGGTATAACTGCAACCGATATTGTATTGGCTATTACCGAATTTTTACGTGAGCAACGAGTGGTATCGACTTACCTCGAGTTTTACGGTGAAGGGGCTGATGCACTAACCCTGGGTGACAGAGCAACTATTTCGAACATGACTCCGGAATTTGGCGCAACCGCGGCTATGTTCTACATCGACGATAAAACGATTGATTACTTACGTTTAACAGGTCGCGATGAAGAGCAAATTGCACTAGTAGAAAACTACGCTAAAACAGCAGGGCTATGGAGCGACAGCTTAAAAACAGCGCATTACGATCGTGTACTTAAATTTGATTTATCAAGTGTAGGGCGCAACATTGCAGGGCCTTCAAATCCGCATCGTCGTGTATCTACTAGCGATTTAGCGGCGCAAGGTATTTCGGGTGTTGTTGAAAACGAAGAAGGTTTAATGCCAGATGGCGCCTGTATTATTGCCGCGATTACTAGCTGTACTAATACCAGTAATCCGCGCAATGTGATTGCTGCAGGTTTGTTAGCCCGTAACGCCAATGCAAAAGGTTTAATGCGTAAACCTTGGGTTAAAACCTCATTGGCGCCGGGTTCAAAAGCAGTGCAATCGTACCTTGAGGATGCAAAATTATTACCAGAACTAGAACAACTTGGTTTTGGTATTGTGGGTTTTGCCTGTACTACCTGTAACGGCATGAGTGGTGCACTAGACCCTAAAATTCAACAAGAAGTGATTGACCGCGACCTATACGCAACGGCTGTGCTTTCGGGCAACCGAAATTTTGATGGCCGAATTCATCCTTATGCTAAGCAAGCATTTTTAGCGTCTCCACCGCTTGTGGTTGCTTATGCAATTGCCGGTACCATCCGTTTTGATATAGAAAAAGATATCCTTGGTAAAGATCAGCAAGGTAACGATGTAACCTTAAAAGATTTATGGCCATCTGATGAAGAAATAGATGCAGTGATCAAGCAAAGTGTTAAGCCTGAGCAGTTTAGAAAAGTATACGAGCCAATGTTTAACTTAACCGTTGATTACGGCGAAGATAACGACCCATTATACGATTGGCGTCCAGAAAGCACCTATATTCGCCGCCCTCCTTATTGGGAAGGGGCATTAGCAGGTGAGCGCAGCATGAGTGGTATGCGTGCATTAGCGGTACTGGGCGATAACATTACAACCGATCATTTATCACCTTCTAATGCGATTATGGCAAGTAGCGCTGCAGGTGAATACTTAACTAAAATGAACGTACCAGAAGAAGACTTTAACTCGTATGCTACCCACCGAGGCGATCACTTAACCGCGCAGCGCGCTACATTTGCAAACCCTAAACTATTGAACGAAATGGTATTGGATGAAAACGGCGAAGTGAAGCAAGGTTCGTACGCGCGCATAGAGCCTGAGGGTAAAAACACGCGTATGTGGGAAGCCATCGAAACCTACATGCAACGTAAGCAACCGCTCATTATTGTTGCAGGTGCTGACTATGGTCAAGGTTCGTCTCGCGATTGGGCAGCAAAGGGCGTAAGGCTTGCAGGTGTTCAGGTTATTGCAGCTGAAGGGTTTGAGCGTATTCACCGTACTAATCTCATTGGTATGGGTGTGCTACCACTGGAATTTGCTGCAGGTACAACCCGCAAAACACTTAACCTAGATGGTAGCGAAAGCTATGATGTAAAAGGCGAACCAGCACCAGGGGCAACTTTAGAATTAGTGATCACCCGTAAAAATGGTGAAGTAGTCACTGTGCCAATGAAATGCCGATTAGATACGCAAGAAGAGCTTTCTATTTATGCTGCAGGCGGTGTATTGCAACGCTTTGCACAAGACTTTTTAGAAGCAACGCAAGCATCATAAGGATATAAAACAGATGTTTAAACCACAAATTAAAGTGCCAGCGACCTATATGCGTGGCGGCACCAGTAAAGGCGTGTTTTTTAATTTAACCGATTTACCCGCACCTGCCCAAGTGGCAGGTGAGGCGCGCGATAACTTATTACTGCGCGTTATTGGTAGCCCCGATCCTTATGGTAAACAAACTGATGGTATGGGTGGCGCAACCTCAAGCACTAGTAAAACCGTTATTTTAAGTAAAAGTGAACAGCCCGATCATGATGTTGATTATTTATTTGGGCAAGTTGCTATCGATAAGCCATTCGTTGATTGGAGTGGTAACTGCGGCAATTTAACCTCTGCTGTGGGCGCATTTGCCATTAGCAATGGTTTAGTTGATAAAAGCAGAGTGCCTGATAATGGTATTGCTATTGTGCGTGTATGGCAGGCGAACATTAAAAAAAGCATTTTAGTGCATGTACCAATGAGCAACGCTCAAGTACAAGAAACCGGTGACTTTGAGTTAGATGGTGTTACCTTTCCTGCTGCTGAAGTAAAGCTGGAATTTATTGACCCTGCTGATGGTGATGGTGCGTTATTCCCAACAGGCAATGTGGTAGATGACTTAGAAGTGCCAGGCGTGGGCACGTTAAAAGCAACCATGATCAATGCCGGTATTCCGACTATTTTTGTAAATGCAGCGGATATTGGTTACACCGGTACAGAGCTGCAAGATGATATTAATAGCGATAATGCGGCGTTAACTATGCTTGAAAGCATTCGTGCCCATGGCGCGGTAAAAATGGGCTTAATTAAGAATATTAATGAAGCGCAAGCACGCCAACATACACCTAAAGTGGCTTTTGTTGCTCCAGCAAAAGACTACACAGCCTCAAGTGGTAAGCACATCAATGCCAGCGATATAAGTATATTGGTTCGTGCCATGTCGATGGGTAAGTTACATCATGCCATGATGGGCACTGCCGCGGTTGCTATTGGTACAGCGGCCGCGATAGAAGGCACCTTAGTTAATGCTGCCGCTGGTGGCGGAGCCATTAATGAAGTTAATTTTGGTCACCCTTCTGGCACATTAAAAGTGGGTGCAGAGGCGGTTGTTACACATGGCCAATGGCAGGTTAGCAAAGCTAGTATGAGCCGCAGCGCTCGTGTATTAATGGAAGGTGTCGTACGAACCCCACTTATTCAATTGTAATATATTTTTTATTATTCTTCTTAAAATGCCAATCAGGTTTACCGATTGGCATCCTACACTTTAAGTTTTAAAGGCACCAAACACTTAAACTCAAGCCTTAATTTCCCCCCCTTAAATACGTTAAATAAAGTTTGTTAGTTCTCAAGCTCTAATTTACCCACT
>NZ_BADU01000038.1:0-14033 GCF_000239875.1 Pseudoalteromonas sp. BSi20311
GTCGTAGCTAATAATGACGGTGTGAGTAACTTATCTGTTGATAGTGTTGGCCAAACACAAACCTCTGTTATGTCTAAAGGCCCAGGAATGGGTAAAAAGATGAACGGAATGATGGAGCAAATGGGAGCACCTAAGCCTAAAGATCTCTACCCTACATTAATGCGTCTATCGAAACTTCCTCCTCACTTGACCGATGAAGTACTTCAAAAAGCCATAAATAGAATGCAAAAAGGTAATCAAATAATGGTAGACGGCTTTATGTCGTTAGCTAATGCCGATGGTCAGCAAAACTATTCTGAAATGCAATCTTCTATAGAAAAAATAGAGCAAGGTTTAAGTCAATACAATAGTGGTTTAGCTACCAAAAGGGCGATAGCAGAAGGGCAGGAACCAAGACGAGTCGCTCTTCAATGGTTTAAAAGTCAAATGAATCTATTACCAACAGCGCCTAAAAGCGAGCAATCAAATATATTTGGAATAAGCATATTTCACTTGGGTGTTATGACTATTTTGTTTTTATTTGCGTTTGTTTTTATTTGGGTATACGCCTATAAAATGAGACGAGCATCTGCGCTGTTAGAAGAATTAAAGATAGCTCCTGTCAATGAGCCGCAAGTGATAGAAAATGAAAATAAGAAAGAAGTTTCTGAAAATTTAAACACTAGCCCCACGTTTGATAAGTCTAGTGAGTTGAATGGAGCATTGGTTACTAGTAATGAATCTACTGATTTTACTTCAAAGAAAAAGGGCGTTTTCACTGGTACTGTGCATGTCATAGGAATATTTAATGAAACACATGATGTAAAAACTATTAGATTGGCATCTTTAGCTGGGGAACCTCTACCATTTAATTATGAGCCAGGCCAGTTTGTTACTTTTTCTCTCAATATCCCTGATCAGCCTAAAGTAATAAAACGCTCTTATACCATTGCCTCGTCACCCACTCAGAGAGATTATTTTGAAGTAACAATAAAGAGAGAGGAGCAAGGCTTAGTCTCTCGCTTCATGCACGACAACGTTTGCATAGGAGATGCGCTTGAAATAAAAGCACCTAATGGTAAGTTCTACTTCAACGGAAATAATGAAGAGAACATTGTCTTAGTATCTGGTGGCGTTGGGATTACCCCCATGATGAGTGCCGTCAGATATTTAACCTCTACATGTTGGAAAGGAAATATCTATTTTCTTTTTTGTGCAAGAACATCAAATGACTTTATTTTCGAACGAGAATTAAGGTATTTACAATCTCGTCATAAAAACTTACATGTCTTAGTGAGCATGACACGAGTTGAAGGAACTGCTTGGATGGGACCTCAAGGTAGATTTACTTCTCAATTGGTAAACGACTTTGTTCCAGAGCTATCGGAAAAAACTGCTCACATCTGTGGGCCTCCACCGATGATGGATGCTATGAAAAATATGCTTATTGAGTTAGGTATGATGCCTCAAAGAGTGAAAATTGAAGGTTTTGGTGGTAGTAGCCCTGTGAAGAAAGAAAATAAACCACAAAGTCCTATCATGGGGAATATAGATAAAAATACCAGTATCAAAGCTGAAGCTATTAATAATGGTTTTGAAGTGTCCTTTACTCAGTCAAATAAACATGCAAAAGCAGCAGAAGGAGAAAGCATTCTTGATGTTGCAGAAAATTTAGATGTTGATATTGATAGCTCTTGTAGAGCAGGAAGCTGTGGCTTATGTAAAGTCAAGTTGCTCGAAGGGCAAGTAGAAATGGATGTGGATGATGGCCTAGAGGAAGATGATAAAGAAAATGGTTATGTATTAGCTTGTCAATCAATACCCAAAACCCCTGTAAAAGTGGAGGTATAAAGTGATGGCAAATCAAGAACGAACAATTGTTGCCAGTTTAGTGTTGCTGATGATCGTGCTATGGGGTGGATTTGTTTGGCACAGTTCACCACGTTTTCCTGGCAGTTTTAGTGGGAGCATGCTCGGAATAATAGCCGCCTTTTTGATGTTTTTTCCTTTAATTTACTTAGTGATCAAGAGAAATAAATCAATAAAAACCTGGGTGACCAAGAAGGTTCCTATGTCAACATTATTGGTTTGGCATATCTATGCTGGGGTGATAGGACCAATCATAGGATTACTACATAGCGCTCACCGTTTTGATAGTTTAATTGGTATTTTATTGGTGCTCTTAATGATGCTAGTTGCGATTAGTGGCTTCATTGGGCGATACATACTTAGCTTAATATCATCAAAATTAAAAGATAAGAAAAAACTAAAAGAAGAATTAAAAAATCAATTAAAAGATGAAAAAATTGAATTGCATGAACGATTTTGTTCGAAACATATTAACGCTATGCCAAGTGATTTAAACTCACACTCTCCATCACTCTTTTCATCTAGTCTTGGCTTAAGTCGAACTAGCAATGAGAGAAGAATTTTGCGATTGGTCGATGCAATATCAGATATTGAATACAGCATTCGTATTCATGATACAGCGAAGCTTTGGTTCAAACGGTGGTTAAAGTTTCATATATCTATTTCCATGATCTTATATGTGCTAATAATTTTTCATATAACTGCTGAAATTTATTTTGGCTTGAGGTGGTTATGATCAAATATATTTTTGGTGGAATTATAGCAGTGATTATAGCTGCGTTGATAAGTCACTATTACCATTCGAGTGAGTTACCCGATGTAAATTGGGAAATGACCGTTATCCCTGGAGATTTAAGTAAAGCTCATTCCTTTTTAGAAGATGATTGTCAAAGTTGCCATACGCCAATAACGGGGGTTACGCGTGAAAATTGCGTTGTTTGCCATGCCAATGATACTCAAATAATCCAGCGTCAGCCTACTTTGTTTCATGTCGATATAGCTGAATGTAATTCATGTCATATGGAGCATCAAGGAAAAGCAGCACGTATATCTAAAATGGATCATGAGGCACTCTCTGATATAGGTTTACGCATGTTACCGGAAGATAATACCCCGTTTGATCAAGGCACGGCTGTGCAAAAGCTTTTCAAAGAAATGTTATCGGATAATCGGAAAGTGGATCCGCTACTTATTAATCCGCATGTTAGTACAAAAGAAGCGTTGCTTAATTGTGCTACTTGTCATGCTAACGATGATAGGCATTTTGGGTTGTTTTCAGATGATTGTGTTCAATGTCATAGCACTGAACAGTGGTCTCTATCTTCATTTGTTCACCCATCAAACAAGTCAAACGACTGTAATCAATGCCATGAGGCACCACCTAGCCACTATATGAAACATTTTAAAAAGATATCTGCAAAGGTTGCAGGGGAGCACAAAGCACCTGTAGAAGAATGTTTTGCTTGTCACCAAAATACCTCTTGGAATGACATTAAAAAAGCTGGCTGGTATAAACATCATTAATCTTAGGAGTATGAAGTATGTTGCATAACGGTATTGCAATTTTCTTTTCATTAGTTGTAGTTATAGTTTTGTTTAATAAACGATTTCGCTTTTCGCAACAATGGAGGGCGACCGTAACTCCCTTAGCCTCAATCATTGGCAGTGGATTTTTAATTGTTGCACCACTACTGCATGCCACTATGGGAAAGTGGGCATTAGCTGGAATTGTAGTTTTATCACTGTTTTCATTAGCTTTGGGAGCTATTATTCGCTTCAATATACTTCATGCTGAGCCATATTTAGTTGAAAACCCTAGTGGATCTATTGTAAAGCTTGAACAGGTTGGTCAATGGTTTCTTGGAGGGGCATATGCAATATCTGTCGCTTTTTATATCAGTCTGTTTTCTGCATTTGTTTTTGACCGCCTTGGTATTGAAAATTTGTATATTGTAAGAGTTGCCACAACTGCGGTATTACTTTCGATAATGGCTGTAGCTTGGATTAGAGGTGCGAAGGGTTTAGAAGCTATAGAGCTTTATGCTGTGACCATCAAACTTTCTATTATAGTTGGTGTATTGGTTGCTTTGTTTACTTATGACATATCGACAGGTAAGGCTTGGTTTGAACATTCAGCTACTCAGAGTTTAAGTAAATTCGAAATAATTAGTATGCTGGCTGGAATGCTGATGGTTACACAAGGGTTCGAAACAACTCGTTTTATGGGGGCAGAATATTCAGCAACTCAACGTATAAAGGCAGTCAAATATTCACAAGGGATCGCAATCGTACTATATGTCATTTTTATAGGTTTAACCTGTCCAATATTTTTAGAATTTCCTATTGTTGAATTAAATGAAACTACGATTAGCCATACATTAGGCAAAGCTGTTTGGGTCTTACCTATTCTGCTTTTAATTGCTGCAACAGCAAGCCAACTAAGTGCTGCACTAGCCGATACAATCGGTGGTGGAGGTCTAGTTAGAGAGCTTCTCAAGTCTAAAATTTCAACTAATATGGGATACATGTTAGTGGTCATTTTAGCAATTATTTTGGTCTGGACTTCGAATGTTTTTGAAATAATTAACTTCGCTTCTAAAGGATTTGCTCTTTATTACTTAGTCCAGACGCTAATTACAATAATGCTATTGCTTAAATACCAGAATAAAACAGGGAGAGTATGGCTAAAAATCATTGGGAGCGCGTTCATAGCTGCTTCTCTCGTATTTGTAATTCTCTGGTCTGTACCTGCACCACATGGTTAATTGGATGATGAAAGATAGTAACCATAATTATTTTAAGGGATTGTTCGAATGCTTGATTTCAATCAATATTATCAGAGCAAATATGCTATAAGTTTATAGTGAAGTAACATACTAGCGAGGATAGAACTGTCCATGGGACAACGTTTGAATTGGCTATTTTATATTTTGATATATTTGTCTGTAAATGGACAAGTATTTGCTACAGCTATTCATTTGTGTTCTGAAATGGCCATAACTTCTAATGCACTTACATCTCTAAACAATACAGTTAATATCCATGATCATCATGATGATGGGCACCAAGTAAAACCTGAAAGTAAGCATGCTAATCATGATTCAAAAACAATGGATAACTGCCATTGTATAGATTGTGATTGTATGCAAGATTATACAGGACAGGTAAAGTATTTATTAGTTCAAGATATTAATATATTAGGTTTTCTACCTTTAATTTCGAAGGCTGCTAAAAGCTTAATTCAAAACTTTATATCGCAAACTCAATCTAATCCGTATCGCCCACCAATATTCGCTTAATAGGGATCAGTGTGCCTATTTTTAGGTAACTGACTTCCATTAATTCAAAAAAGTTTAGAGCACCATGAAAACTATGATGGGTTTGCGTAAAAGTAAAGTGTGTTCTTTTTGCTCTATAACTAATTCTTATTTTTAAATTAAATCAGTGTGATGAATAACTCACGCCTAAACAAAATATTAAGGTGATACCATGAAAAAGGTACTTCTCCAATCGGCTGTTGCAGCAGCCATTTCAATGTCTTTGATGACAACTGCTACCGCACAAGAAAGTTCTGCTTTAGATATTGGTCGTTTAGCATTGGCTGGTTACGGTGACGTAACTTATATAGACCAGCCAAATATGAAAGATGAAGCAGGCAATGATATTCAAAATAATGTAGTAGCACGATTTGTGCCTATTTTCTTGTTTCAATTATCTGAAAAGATCCATATTGAAGCGGAGCTTGAGTTTGCTACGACATCAGAAGGGGAAACAGAGACTGTATTAGAATATGCAAACATGCATTACTTCTTTAACGACAATACCATTATTACTGCGGGTAAGTTTTTACTACCTTTTGGCCAATTTGGTGCAAACATACATCCTAGTTGGATAAATAAAGCCGCTAGTAACCCAGGCATATATGGAGGACATGGAGGTAATGGTTCTTTAGCTGGCGTTACCTATATTATGAATGATACAGGTGTTAACGTTTCAAATACTTGGGATCTCGGTGATGCAGGACGAATATTTACCGATTTTTACGCAGTAAGTGGTCCTCGCCAGGAAGCTGGTGACCATGGTGGCGGTGTCGAAATTGAATCAAAAAATGGTGATAACAATGACTCTATGGCATTTGGGGGAAGAATAGCCTACGCGTTTTTACCTGAATGGGAAATAGGGATGTCTTATTATAGTGGGGCGTATAGTGACGATGGAGATCTAAATTATAGCGCATATAACATAGACTTTAACTGGGTTGGAAGTTACTCCAGTGTAAGAGGGGAAATTTTTGGTTCTACAGCGGAAACAGAAGGTGAAGACGAGGGCGAAGAAGAAGGCCATGGTGAAGAGTGGGTAAAAGACTTCGATAAAAGTGGTTGGTACATTCAAGGTACTTGGCAAGCAAGACAGCTAGGTAAAGCTTGGCTAAATCCTGTTGAGTTTGTTGTACGCTACTCTGATACTGAGTCTGATTTCGATGGCAGTGTTGAACATGATTTTGAAGAAGATGGAGGTAAAACCGGAAGTCGAATATACTACGGTGTAAATTATTGGTTAGAACCTAGTGCAGTATTGAAGCTAGGCGCGGAAAGCACTTCAATAGAAAACGAAGAAGCGAGTCATACATCCGTACCTGATGACCGAATTTTCTTACAACTAGCTTTTGGATTTTAAGGAGAACACTCATGAATTTACTTAAATTTTTATTACCTGTGATTACGTTAACCGTCAGCACATTTTCAGTAAACGCACAGCATGCTAGTGATCTTTCGTTAGTTGCCGAAGGTGCGAAAGTATACAGTGAAAACTGTGGTCGTTGTCACAATGCTCGTCCTGCGGAAGAGCTATCTAAAAGGGAATGGTCTGTGGTGATGCCACATATGCGAGCAAGAGCACATTTAACGGGAAAAGAAACGCTTGCCGTAGAAACGTTTTTGGCTAGTACTTTGACATCTGACGTTAGAAATGCTGTAAACGATTCAAAACCAAATACTCCTAAAAAATCGGGAGCGGAACTGGTTGCTCAATTTGGGTGTCAAGGCTGTCATCAAATCAAGGGAGAAGGTGGTAAGTTGGGTCCAGCATTAGATGGAGTCGTCGCAAGTAAAGGAGAGTCGTTTGTTTTTAAAAAACTAATAGATCCGAAATTTAACAATGCGGCTTCAGCTATGCCTAAATATCCGATGAATAAGGACGATATTAAGGCAATTATAGGGTTTTTAAAGGAGTAAAAACTTAACTATAGCTGTTGAATAGTTGCGGTAAACATATTGTTTTTAAATATGTTTACCGTTAAATGAAGGTGCAAATAAGAATAGACATTAAATACGCATATCGATTCAACCTTTTTAAGCTGTTAAGCCTAATTTTGGTAGTTAATTCTCCCATTGTTAGCTATTGCATCCTAGGCTTAGCAGTTTTTTAAATCCTTTTAGATTATGACTTGACCTGTGTCTTAGACACAGTCGTAAGCTAAACATAGGTTTTAGAAATACCCTGTTTATATATTTGAATAAGGAATGATGGGATGAAAGTATCTCAGCTTGCAAAAGTATTGAATACAACGCCTGATACAGTCCGCTACTACAGTAGGATTGGACTTATCATGCCTATTAAGAATACTGAAAATGGTTATAAGAGTTACAACCAACAAGCTCAACAGCGACTGAAATTTATTCTTAGTGCCAGACAATTAGATTTCTCAGTTGAAGAGATCAAAGAAATCCTGTTAGTTGCTGATAATGGCAGCACAGCTTGTCCTTTGGTTCGGGAAATCGTTGAGCATAGATTGGCTGAAACAGAGAAAAAATTTAATGATGCATTAGCATTGAGGAATGTCTTAAGAAATGCAATTGATGACTGGAAGAGTAAACCTGATAAATCACCTACAGGAGATATGCTCTGTCATTTAATTCAAGGAGGTAATGATGAATAGCATAGAGAGTAGTATTAAAGACACCAAAGCTCAAGAGTTGATTATTGATGGAGCTGGGTGTGCAAGCTGTGTAGGAAAAATAGAAACAGCATTGAAAAACGTTAATGGCGTAGATAATGCTCAGATGAACTTTGCATTGAGGACTGTTGTTGTTGATGGAGAAGTTGATTCAGAGGATCTTGTGCAAGCCATAGAATCAATAGGTTACAACGCAAGGAGTGCAGAAGATACAAGTGATGATGAACTATTAGATGAGAAGGAGATTGCAGACCAAAAATACTATACAAGTCTAATGAGACAAATGTGGATAGCCTTGGGCCTTGGCGTACCGTTAATGATTTATAGTATTGCAGGTGGCCCAATGACTGTTGAAACTACGTTGGAACGTGGTATTTGGTTATTTATAGGGATCTTATGTGCAGCCATTATGTATTTTTCAGGTAAGCATTTTTATGTTGGTGCTTGGAAATCTTTTGTAAATCATAGTGCAAATATGGATACGTTAATTGCTCTGGGAACAGGTACTGCATGGATTTATTCTATGGTAGTTGTTTTCTTTCCTATGGCTGTTCCAGAAATGGCAAGGCATGTTTATTTTGAAGCTACTGCAATGATCATCGGATTGATTGATTTAGGGTTAGCATTAGAAGTAAAAGCGCGAGGAAGAACAAGCGAAGCAATTAAGCGTTTAATTGGGTTACAAGCAAAAACAGCACGAGTAGTTCGTGATAAGAAAGAAGTAGATATTGCTATTGAGCAAGTTTTATTAAATGACATTGTTCGAGTACGCCCAGGAGAAAAAATTCCTGTAGATGGCCTAGTCATTGAGGGGCACACGTCGATAGATGAGTCCATGTTAACAGGGGAACCTATGCCTGTCGCAAAAGAAGAAGAAGATGAGGTCGTTGCAGGAACACTAAATAAGACGGGTTCAATTCTTTTTAAAGCGACAAGAGTAGGTAAAGATACTGCGTTAGCACAAATTATTAATATGGTGAAAAGAGCACAAAACTCTAAGCCACCAATTGGGCGCTTAGCAGATGTTATATCTGCCTATTTCGTGCCCGTTGTTATGATCATCTCTATTATTAGCGCTTTGGTATGGCTTAACTTCGGTCCTGATCCCGCGTTAGCCTTTGCGGTTGTCTCTGCAACCACGGTTCTAATTATTGCCTGCCCTTGTGCTTTAGGTTTGGCTACACCAATGTCAGTGATGGTCGGTGTAGGTAAGGCTGCCGAAGCTGGAGTTTTGATTAGAAATGGAGAAGCGTTACAAACAGCATCAAAAATTACCGCGATGATTCTCGATAAAACGGGGACTATTACAGAAGGTTCTCCTACGGTAACCGACATTCTCGTTGCTGATAAATCCTATACAGAAAAATATATCTTAACGATAGCCTCTAGTATTGAAAGCAGATCTGAGCATCCACTTGCACAGGCTATTGTTGATTCCGCGATAGCACAAGAGATCGATCCTGAAGATATAAGTGATTTTCAAGCTATAGCTGGACACGGTATAGAGGCAAAACTTGAAGATCATCATTTACTCTTCGGTAATCAAAAGTTGATGTTTAAAAAAGGCGTGTTTTTAGGAGAATTTGTCTCAAAAGCACAAAAATTAGCTGATGAAGCTAAGACACCAATGTACCTCGCTATAGATAATAAACTTGCAGCAATTATAGCTGTATCTGATCCAATCAAAGAAGACTCTATTGAAGCAATCAAAAGGCTACAAAACAGTGGTATCAGAGTAGTTATGCTTACTGGCGATAATAGAGCTACTGCAAATGCAGTAGCAAAAAAAGTCGGTATAAAAGAAGTGTTTGCTGAGGTCCTTCCAGAAGATAAGTCAAATAAAGTGGCGGAATTACAAGCCCAAAATGAAATCGTTGGTATGACAGGAGATGGTATTAATGATGCCCCAGCATTGGCATTGGCCAATGTTGGATTCGCCATTGGTACTGGAACCGATGTGGCAATTGAAAGTGCTGACATCACCTTGATGAGAGGATCACTTCATGGCTTAGCTGATGCAATAGCTGTCAGTAAAGCAACGCTTAGAAATATCAAACAAAACCTGTTTGGTGCATTTATATATAACGTTGCAGGAGTTCCATTTGCAGCAGGTCTACTTTATCCATTTTTTGGATTGTTATTAAACCCAGTAATTGCAGGTGCTGCAATGGCTTTCTCCTCACTAACGGTTGTGAGTAATGCAAATCGATTGAGATTGTTTAAGCCGCAAGAACATTAAAGAAAAGGAAGAAATGACATGATGATCATTAATTTATTTGGGTTGGTACTTATAGCGTTAATTATCTGGTGGTTTTGGTTATATAAACCAGCAAAAGCAATTGATTCTACTATGGAAAGTGTAACCGTTATCGTAAACAACGGTGTTTATGACCCCTCTAGAATAATAGTAGCAAAAGGTAAAGAAACGACTCTCAATTTTCTTCGAAAAGACGGGAGTCCTTGTGCAGCAACAGTCATTTTTCCTGATTTTGAAGTCAGTGAAGAGTTACCTGTTGATGAAAATAAAGCGATTGAATTACCTTCTATGGCACCGGGTCAGTATCCGTTTCATTGTCCAATGAAGATGTATAGCGGCACTTTGATCGTTGAGTAGGAATATTTGGAGGACGAACATGAGCAATAACCAAAATCTTTTTGGTCAACACCTACAGGATGGGCAGCACTTGGTTTAATAGGGGCTGCTAGCTACTTCTTATTAGTTGAGCATCAGCAACACTTCTTTGAATATTTACCATTCTTAATTCTTTTATTGTGTCCTTTAATGCATGTCTTTATGCATGGCAGTCACGGACATGGTGACCATAAAGGTCATGAAGAAGAAGCTTCAGCACCAAAAGAGCCAGAAACATTTCAAGAGCTGACAGATAAAAATGAAGCTTACAGAGATGGGTATTTGGAAGGATTAAAAACAGGTAGAGAAGAAAGTAATAAGACGGAGAGTGACAATGAACGGTGAATCTGATTATGGCATGTGGACATTAGTGCTTTTGAATTCAGCAATTTTTATCTTTTTTGCATTTAGTTTTGCAAAGCCACAAACAAAAACTGATTGGCGAACTTTAGGTGCTTTTTCTGCATTCATCGTTGCTCTATTTACAGAAATGTATGGATTTCCATTAACTATATATTTTCTATCAGGCTGGTTGACTGAAAACTATCCAGGAATAGATTTTTTAGCTCACGATAACGGTCATTTGTTGCATACCATTTTTGGCTTTGAAGGCAATGCACATTGGGATCCTCTGCATATTGCAAGTAATATCCTAATTGTTTCTGGATTTTTTATTCTTTCATCTGCATGGAACGTACTTCATCAAGCTCAAAAGACTGGCACGTTAGCTGTGTCAGGTTGGTATGCACGTTGTCGTCATCCCCAATATGTCGCCTTTATTCTAATCATGTTTGGTTTTCTACTTCAGTGGCCAACAATACCGACCGTAGTAATGTTTCCAATATTACTCGTAGTATACATTCGACTTGCCAATAAGGAAGAAGCCAAGGTTATCAGTGAATTTGGTGATGAATACTTGAACTATATGTCTAAAACTCCCGCTTGGATACCCAATTTTTCAAATAAAACACAAGGAAAATCAAATGAAAAAATTAGTTAATTTAGTCGCTGTTATAAGCATTTTGTCTACCACTATTGGTGCTTCAGCTATTGGTGCAGAGATGAAAAAAGGCATGCATAACAATATGGCAATGTCCCATGAAAATATGGAAAAAATGCATAACAACATGCTTGCGATGAAGCAGCAAATGTTATCAGTAAAGCAAGAAAGTGATCCTGAAAAGCAGCAAGAGATAATGCATAAGCATCGAAAATCTATGATTAAAATGATGCAAATAATGCACAGAAGAATGGCTGATAAGCCCATTGAGCAACAAATAAAGATGGCAGAACATCATCTTGAGATGATGAGCAATATGATGCCTAAAATGGGGTCAAGCAAAATGTCTGGTAAGAAATCAACAAATAAACACAACCACTAAAGGAGGCCGTGATGACGGATTTAGCTCATAGAGTTGGAGTTAGAGAAAATAACTTGGTCGTTAGAAACCTGAAACTATCAAATGTAACTAGTGAAAATATTGATGCTTTGATAGAAGAAATAGATCAAATGTTCGGCCTAGACGAAGTTTCATTCAATAGAAAAGAGGAAGAAATTCATTTGGCTTACGATGCTGTCAATTTGGACCTTGATGGTATAGAGGAAGTCATCAGAAAGCATGGTGTAGATATACACGATGATTGGTGGACTCATACAAAGGAAAGTTATTACAAATTTTGTGATCAAAATGTAAAGGATAATTTCAAACATGAGCCATGGAGTTGTCATAAAACTCCTCCAGGTTCAATTAAAAGAAAACGTTAATCTTAAACTTAAAAAGGAAAATATCATGTTAAAAAATATATCTAAAAAAATAGCTTTAGTTGCTTTTGCAATTGTACTTACGGGCTGTGCAAACAGTAATTTCTCACATAATTACTTAATGAGAGGTCAAGTTGTTTCATCGTCAACTGATAATATGGTTGTATGCCTTGGCTTAGATGATGGAGCAGAAGTTGGACAAGAATTAACTGCCTATCGATTTTTTGAAACAGGTAACATTGGGGAAGGAGATGAGACTGTCGAAAGAAGAAATATTGGCAAAGTTAAAATTGAAAAAATAATTAATGAACACTATGCCAAAGTAAAAGTGATAGAAGGAAATGTAAAAAAACACGATATGGTGCAATTAAACAAATAGAAAATGTAGTTTGTAAGTAATCTTGTTTTTATTCATTTAAATAGTATCGAATTAAATAATAATTCGATACTAATGACCAAATAAATAAAAGGAAAATAATATGTTAAACAAAATTTCTAAATTAGTTGTCGTTGTAGTTTTTGGCTTGATTGTTTCTGGTTGTGCAAATAGCGATTTTTCGCATAGGTATCTAATGCGCGGCCAAGTAATCTCTGTAACTGATGGGGACATATATGTTTGTGTTGGCCTAGATGATGGTGCACAGGTGGGGCAAATTTTAGAATCTTACAGTTATGTAATGAATGACGATAATGACGAAGGAGCTGATTTCTTCAAACGGCAAAAAACAGGTCAGGTAAGAGTTGAAGAACTTGTTGATGATCACTTTGCAAAAGTTAGCGTGTTAGAAGGTGTCGTTAAGAAACACGATTTAGTCTTGTTAATTCAATGATGAATATCCTATTACGTGGTACGAGTAGTTTGGTGCCACGTTTTTTTATTTTCACACCTTACTAGGAGTCTTGTTATGGAAGGTTTATTTTCATTTTTACTATTCGCTGGACTTTTTTATTTCATGATGCGTCACGGCTGTGGTGCTCATATGGCCCACGGTCATCATGAGGAAAAGAACATAAATGATTCTTTCGTAGATCCTGTTTGTGGCCGTAAAGTTGGAGATGATCAAGGTTATGGAAAACTCCAAGATGGGCACTTATATCGTTTTTGCTCTAAAGATTGTCTTGATACTTTTGACCTTGAACCTGAAAGATTTATTAAAGAGCGTAATACTAATGCAGAAAAATCAACGGAGAAAACTAATGAATCATAAGATCTCACTATCTGCATTTGGACATGCGACAAGTTCATTTATAGCCATAAGTTTTACCCTGTGCGTTATTTTTGATTTGCTCTTTCCTCAACACGCAATGTACTCAACTTGGCTAAAGTTATTGCCAGGGTTTGAATGGATAAGTTGGAAAAGTTTCTTTTTAGGTCTGCTAGAAAGCTATTTATACGGTTGGTATTTCGCATTGATTTGGGTGCCAATTTACAATTTTGTAGGAAGCAAGAGTAAATAGTTTATAAAATATAAGAATTAAACATAGGATTAACTCACACCTTAGTTGTTGATTTTTAAGGGTTTAAATTTATTGTTGGCATTGTAGTTGCAGGAACAGAAGGACCTATGACGACATATTGACACCTGAGAAATAATCATGACCACCATAAATAATTCCCTTTTGGCCCAGATGCAGAGCATGTCTCTTGAAGCCATAGCAAAGCCACAAAATAACGATAATATTGTTAACAACACAACCAATAATTTTGGTGACTTATTGTCAAACGCCCTCAATACTGTAAATGATTTACATAAAGACGCAGGAAAGAAAACTACAGCATTTGAATTAGGAGATAGAAGTGTAACGTTAGCAGATGTAATGATTGCAAGATCTAA